>DASSZK010000012.1:0-9884 GCA_035702845.1 Acidimicrobiales bacterium | reverse complement strand
CGGGCGCGATGTGCTGTCGCGCACGATCGCCGGGATGCGGACCAGTTGGCTTTCGGCGATCGCCGTCATCGCCTCAGGTGTGGTCGTCGGCGGGTCCGTCGGGCTGGTGGCCGGGGCAGCCGGTGGGTGGGTCGACGAGGTATTGATGCGGTTCACGGATGCGTTCTTGGCGTTGCCCGGCCCGGTCCTGGCTATCGCGTTCGCGGCTGCGTTAGGCCCTTCGCTGGACCACACGCTCATTGCGGTCGCCATCGTCTGGTGGCCGTTCTACGCCCGGATCGTCCGTGGAGAGGTGCGGTCCCTCGCCGCCCGACCGCACCTGGAGGCAGCCCGCATGGCGGGAGTAAGCCGTTGGCGGCTGATGACCAGGCACCTGCTGCCCGGGGCTGTGCCGGCAGTCGTCGTGACGGCCAGCCTCGACGTGGGGAACCTCATCATCATGTTGGCGAGCCTTTCGTTCCTCGGGCTGGGTGCGCCGGAGCCTGCGCCCGAACTCGGAGCGATGGCCGCTCGGAGCCTGCCCTATCTCCTGCAGGACTGGTGGACCGCCATAATCCCTGCTGTTGGCATATTCGTGCTCGCTTTCGGGTCGAACGTCGCCGGCGACCTGGTGCGCGACTCATTGCGCGATTCCTAGGACGGTAAAAAGGATGCTGGTCTTCATCGGCAAACGCTTTGGTGCTGCACTCGCGATAGTGGTGCTCCTTGTCGGCGTGATGTTCGCGCTCCAGAAGATGTCAGGGATCGACCCCGCCCACGCCTACCTGGGCGCCGGAGCCTCAGCCCAGGCGGTCGCCACTGAAAAGCGCGCCCTCGGCTTGGACGCATCGGTCCCGGTGCAGTTCGGCCACTACCTGAGCGGCGTCTTCCAGGGTAATTTCGGTACCTCGTACCGCACGCGGGACGCTGTCAGCCACGACCTCGTGACATACCTGCCGGCGACCGTCGAGTTGGCCGGCTATGCGCTCGCCCTGGCCGTGGTGATGGGCCTCGTGCTGGGTATTGCCAGTGCCGCCAGTTGGAGGGGCTCAAAACTGCTTAAGGCGCTGATGATGTCCGGCGCATCGGCCCCCATTTTCCTGCTGTGCCTGCTCGGTATCCTGCTGTTCTACGGCCACCTGGGCTGGCTCCCGGCTACGGGGCGCACAAGCTATGCGACCGTTCCGACCGGCCCTACCGGCTTGCTCACGGTGGATGCCCTCCTGCACGGACGCTTCGGGATCCTGCTCGACGCGTGGCGGCACCTGGTCCTTCCTGCTTTTTGCCTGTCAATCGTCCCGGCTGTCTCGATTGGCCGGGTGTTGCGAGGCAGCCTCGTGTCTGTGCTGAGCGAAGACTATGTGCGCACGGCGCGCTCAAAAGGTATGAGAGAACGCGCTGTTTTGCTCCGCCATGCCCTGCGCAACGCCGTAGGCCCTGCCCTGTCTATGACGGGGTTGCAGGCGGGCTTATTGCTTGCGGGCGACGTCGTTGTCGAGCAGATCTTCGCTTGGCCGGGAGTGGGCAACTACATCGCCCAGGGCCTGCCAGTCGGGGATTTCCCAGCCATTTCCGGTGTCACCATCGTTTTCGGCGTGGGCTACGTGGCTGTGAACGCCGCCGTGGACCTGCTGCAACGGCTGGCCGACCCGCGTGTCCGAATCTGAACAAAAGCCAATCCGGTATATCCCAAAGGAGCTGCAAGATCAAATGAGCCTTGTCCACGGCCGCCACGGGCCTGAAGCTAAAAGAGCCCTCGAGAAGGAGGCCCAACTTCCCACGGCCGGCTTGGAAGCCGAGCAGCGCCGGGGCCTCGAGCTCGGGTTGCAGGGGGCTGACTCGATCGTCGACCGGACCATCCCGACCTTCAGCCGGGGGGAACTTCCCCACTTTGCAGGGATAAATACGTTCTTGAAAGCGCCCTACGTCGAAGATGTCCACCGGTGCGGGGAATATGACGTAGCGGTCCTCGGTGCCCCCCATGACGGCGGTACCACGTACCGCTCCGGGACGCGCTTCGGGCCCCAAGGGATGCGCCGGATCTCCGCGCTCTACGGCACATACTCGTTCGAGCTGGGCGTGGACCTGCGAGAGTCCATAACCATCGCCGACCTCGGCGACATCTTCACCATCCCTGGCAATATCGAGAAAACCTTCGACCAGATCAGCAAGGGCGTCTCGCACGTGTTCGCATCCGGTGCGCTTCCCGTGGTGCTGGGCGGTGACCACTCGATCGGTTACCCCACGGTCAGGGGCGTGGCGGAGCACATGAGCGGCAACCTGGGCATCATCCATTTTGACCGTCACGTGGACACCCAGGAGACGGACCTCGACGAGCGGATGCACACGACGCCTTGGTTCCATGCCACCGACATCCCCAATGTGCCGGCTCGCAACCTTGTCCAGTTGGGTATCGGCGGGTGGCAGGCGCCCAGACCGGGCGTGAAGGTCTGCCGTGAGCGTGAGACGACCATCATGACCGTGAACGACTGTGTAGGCATGGGCATAGACAAGGCCGCCGAAATGGCCTTGGAAGTGGCGTGGGACGGAGCGGAGGCCGTGTGGCTGTCATTTGACGTCGACTGCCTCGATGCGGCTTTCGTGCCAGGCACGGGTTGGCCTGAACCGGGCGGTTTCCTGCCTCGCGAGGCCCTGGCGCTGGTCCAGCGGGTGGCTGCGCCCGGCCTGGCGGGTATCGAGATCGTCGAGTGCTCACCGCCTTACGACAATGCTGAGATCACAGCCCTTCTGGGTGTACGCGTGGTCTGTGACGTCCTCGGGACCTTGGTCAACAATGGGCACCTGCCTCGCAAGCACACCAGTCCTGGTGCTGGGGGGTGACGGGTAGCGGGGCAGCGGAGGCGGGACGGCCGTGCCCGCCGCCCGGCCCGTGGGTGTTGGTCGTCGTGGACATGCAAATGGCGGGTTACCACGGTCACGCTGAAGCCGGCCTGGAGCAGATGCCCGGGTTCGGGGAGCGCGTGCAGCGCCTCGCCGCGGTGCTCGCCGCTTGCCGCGGCGGGGGAGTACCGGTGGTGCACCTGCAGGAGGTGCACCGCGCCAGCGGCGTCGATTTTGGCCGGGAACTGGACGGGGCGGAGGGCGTCCATTTCCTCGAAGGCGACCCCCTCACCGATATAGTTCCTGAGCTGGCACCGCTCCCGGGGGAGCCGCATATCGTAAAGCGCCGCTATTCCGGCTTTTTCGGCACGGACCTTCAAGTGGTCCTGACCGGGCTGGGCGCTCGCTCGGTCGTGCTCGCCGGCGAGCTAACCGATGTCTGCGTCCACTACACCTACGCAGACGCGCACCAACTCGGCTACCACGCCTACGTCGTGGAAGATTGTTGTGGGGGGTCTGGCACGGCGCGCCATTTTGCAGCGCTTGACGCCATGGCGTACCTCCAGTGCCAGGCGCGCTGCGTCTCCGGGGACGTCTTGACATGGGTGCAACAAGGGGCGTCCGAGACGGCTCGCTTAGGCGCAACCAGCCTTTAGGGCGCTCATCACCTCTGCAACTCCGGCCCCGACCGCCTGGGTCAGGTTGCCCGGGCCGACAAGGGGCATGGTTGCCCAGCCCTGGCCGCTGCGGGCCGGGGCCCCAGAGTGCTCGGGACCGGCTCGCAGGACGAGCCCGGCGCAACGATTGGTGCCGAGGACAGCACTCCCGTCCCAGCCGGGAGCCGAGGGCCCCAGTGCCAGTTCGTGGCGCAGCAGCGGGCGCCCGTCGTAGTCCACAACAAGCCGCTGACGCAGGCGTCCGGGCTGCTCGCCATAGCGACCGGCTACAGAGATCTCCGACCAGCGCACGTGGGCCCCGATGCCCACGTGCAGGCGGCTTACCTGCACCAGGTCGCATCTGGCACTCGCCACGACGGGTTGTGGGGCCCAGTCGAGCGACCCACCTGGCTCGATTTCGGCGCGCACTTCAGTCGTTGCGCCGCTTGAAGCCCACGCGATGGTCGAGGCAACCGAGCGAACCCTCAGATGGGCACCCGTTTTGACCGTGAGGCTGATCACTACACGGTCGTCGCCCGCCGGGGAAGCCGCTGTGCCCAAGATGTAGACCCCGTCCGCGCATTCTCGGAAGGCGACCGGCGCTGCGTGGCGTGCGTAAAGCGTGCGCCAACCCTTCGTGGCCCCGGTGCAGGGAGGCCCTACTATCAGTTCGGCGCTGGCGAGCACTGGGAATTGCCGACCTGGCGGAACACCCAACCCGCGATCTCATTAGCGCAAGGGTCCTCTGCGAGGCTGGTGAAGTAGAAGGGCTTTGCGGGCCGAGCGACCTCGGTGTCGCGCCGCATGGCGTCGAGGTCGGCACCGACCATCGGTGCAAGGTCGGTCTTATTGACTACGAGCAGGTCGGACAAGGTAATACCCGGGCCGCCCTTGCGCGGGACCTTATCCCCACCCGCGACGTCGATGACAAATATTTGAGTATCGATCAGGCCATAGCTGAAGGTTGCCGTGAGGTTGTCCCCTCCCGACTCGATCAGCACGAGGTCGACCGGCGCGAAGGCGGCCTCGAGAGCTTCGACCGCCTCCAAGTTCGCCGAGATGTCGTCGCGGATCGCTGTATGGGGGCAACACCCGGTCTGGACGGCTCGGATGCGCTCCTCAGGCAATACCGCATGTCGACGAAGTATGGCGGCGTCCTCGGTTGTGTAGATGTCATTGGTGACGACCACGACGGACAAGTCGGTAGCCAGCGAGCGGCATAGAGCAGCGACCAGCGCCGTCTTCCCGCTGCCCACCGGGCCGCCGATCCCGACGCGTAGTGCCCTGTCACGAGGCAAACATCCTCACCTCCCAAATTGAGTGCGCTTCGGCACCTATTTCTGACAATGGTGCGCCTCCGGCCGGTAGGTCTTCGGCGAAGTCGAGCGCCCGGCCGTGCCCGGTCCTCGAGGCCTGTTGAGCCATACGGCAAATCTCGCCGTTCAAGGCCGCGATCGACCGGCACACCGCGTAGGGGGCCATGCCTAACAGGCGGGTTGCGGCCCAGGCTGGTGCCGTCACCGTGCCGTACAAGGACCACGTCGCCACCTGGTACGCGTTCATCCCCAAGGCGGCGGCGATGGCCCCGCCGGCTACAGGGAGAAGCAGCCCTTCTGGGACGTCTCGGCTCAGCGCGTCGAGGACCTCGCACGAGGCTCCCGGCCAGATCTGGCCGGCTGCCCGGCACAGCGCCCGGCCCTGAGCGCTTGACGCCGCCCTCTGGGCCGGTGATGGCACCCGTGCCGCCGCCTCCTGCGCCAGGAGGAGGAAGCTGCCCACCGGCGTCTGTCGGCCGATGGTCCAGGCGGCAACGGCTAGCGCCGCCTCCATGGCGCCACTGGTGGCGAGACGTCCCTGCAGGTAACCGGTGAGCGACTGCTCGTCATGGGCCCGCCCGCTCACGGCCTCCTCCAGTCCTCCTGAGTGCGCATGCCCACCGGCAGGCATACGCCCGTCCGCCAGCATTAGGAGCACCGAGAGGGCGTCGGTCCCGACGGGGCTGCTCAAAACGTCCGGCCTGCTCAAAACAGGAAGTAGCGCTGGGTCATGGGCAGCGCCGCCGCCGGCTGTTCACTGACAAGTTCGCCTTCCACCCAGACCCGGAAGCTGTCGGGGTCCACCTTTATATCGGGTAGGGCGTCGTTGAGAGGCATGTCCGCTTTGCTCAACCCTCTCGTGTTGCGGACCGCCACGAGGGGTCGCTCGGACTGCAGGCGCCCGGCTAGCCCATCCTCGATGGCTGCCGGAGCGACAAAGGCCAGGGAGGTCTGGGACGGCACGGGCCCGTACGCGCCGAACATGGGCCGCGCGATCACGGGTTCGGGCGTGGGCACTGAAGCATTGGCATCTCCCATCTGGGACCACGCAATAAGGCCACCCTTTATGACGAGCGACGGTTTGACGCCAAAGAACGCCGGTTCGTACAGGACCAGGTCGGCCAACTTGCCCACTTTCACCGAGCCGACTTCGGCGTCCAAGCCGTGTGCCACGGCGGGGCAAATGGTGTACTTGGCCACATAGCGCCGGACGCGGAAGTTGTCCGCTGCTCCGTCGCCGGCGAGGGCGCCCCAGCGCGACTTGCCGACATGGGCCGTCTGCCAGGTGCGCAGTACAACTTCCCCGATGCGTCCCATAGCCTGCGAGTCGCTGCCGATCATTGAAATGGCGCCGATGTCGTGCAGGAAGTCTTCGGCGGCAATGGTGGAGGGTCGGATCCGGCTTTCGGCGAAGGCCAGGTCTTCGGGGACAGAGGGGTTCAGGTGGTGGCACACCATGAGCATGTCGAGGTGCTCGTCGATGGTGTTCACCGTGTGAGGGCGCGTCGGGTTCGTCGAGGAGGGCAGGAAGTTGGGCTCACCGGCCACCGTGATTATGTCGGGGGCGTGCCCGCCCCCCGCCCCCTCGGTGTGGTACGCGTGGATCGTCCGTCCACCCACAGCCTCGATGGTCGAGCCGACGTAGCCTGCCTCGTTGAGCGTGTCGGAGTGCAGCGCCACCTGAGCTCCCGACTCGTCGCACACCCGCAAGCAGGCGTCGATGGCGGCAGGAGTCGAACCCCAGTCCTCGTGCAACTTGAAGCCGGAGGCACCCGCACGCAGTTGCTCCCACATGGCGGCCTCGCTAACTGTGTTCCCTTTGCCCAGAAGTGCGAAGTTGACGGGGAAGGCGCTTAGTGACTCGATCATCCGGGCCAGTGCCCATGGTCCCGGCGTGACAGTCGTCGCCCGCGTACCCTCGGCCGGCCCCGTGCCGCCGCCGATCACGGTGGTTACCCCTGCCGCCAATGCGGTGCTGAGGACCTGGGGGCAGATCAGATGTACGTGGCAATCTATGGCGCCCGCGGTGAGGATCTTGCCGTTGCCTGCCACGATCTCGGTGGACGGGCCGATATGCAATCCCGCCGTGACGCCGTCCATGACATCTGGGTTCCCCGCCTTGCCGATGGCGCAGATCCGCCCTTGGCGGATGCCGACATCGGCTTTTATAACGCCCCAATAGTCGACGATGATGGCCCCGGTCACCACCATGTCCGGGGCGCCGCCGGCGGCGGTCGTCCCACCCTGGCCCATGGACTCGCGTATTACTTTGCCCCCGCCGAAGACGGCTTCGTCACCGGCCCGGCCCGGGCCGCCACAGAGGTCGTCGGTGATCTCGACCCAAAGCTCCGTGTCAGCAAGGCGTACACGGTCACCCGTCGTGGGCCCGTACAGAGCGCTGTAATGCTGGCGCGAGATCTCAGGCATCCAAAGGGCCCATTACTTTGCCTGCGAAGCCCGCCGCCACCCTGTTGCCACCGAAGGCTGTCAAGGTCACCTCGATGGCTATCCCCGGCTCGAAGCGGACGCTGGTCCCAGCGGGGACCGCCAGCCGCCTACCGTAGGCGGTTTCGCGGTCAAAGAACAAAGCCTGGTTCGCCTCGGCGAAGTGGAAATGCGAACCGACCTGGACCGGCCTGTCGCCTCGGTTCTCCACTGTCATAGTCACGGTCCCCCGGAGGGCGAATGGCACGGTGCCCTGGGCCAAAACCACTTCACCCGGGATCATTGGCAGCCGCCGGTCATGGCACCGGCTCGTGGATGGTCACGAGCTTTGTGCCGTCAGGGAACGTGGCCTCTACCTGGACCTTGTCGATCATCTCCGGTACACCGTCCATCAGCTGGTCCCGGGTCAGCACTTGGCGGCCATCGGCCATGAGGTCGGCTACACTGCGGCCGTCGCGAGCGCCCTCGAGCACGAAGCTCGAAAGAAGTGCCATTGCCTCGGGATAGTTGAGCCTTACGCCTCGCGCTTGGCGGTCCCGGGCGACCATTGCCGCAACCGACACGAGAAGTTTGTCGACTTCTTGAGGGGTCAGTCGCACCGCTCCGAAGTTAGCGGCCGGCAACGCCCGCAGCCCGGCCGGCGCGTTACGGTTGCGTTAAGCCGTGGACGGTCCGGCCCAATACCTCCCGTTGGCTCACCAGTCAGCTCCCCGGTCTGGCTTCGCCTGAAACGGCACTAACCTCGTCCAGAACCTTTTCGAACTACGCGCTGCCTGTACCGCGGAAGACGACGGTAACCTCGCGCTAGCCGGCAGGGGCCGGTGCCTGTCACAGGTTCGGACCTGAGGTAGGTGGGGGATGGGCAAGTCAACGACCAGGGACATTGCCAACTTGGTGGGGGGTCACCCTCTGGTGCCGCCAGCGCGCAGTCACCACGCCGCAGTTCCGGCGAAGTCTTCTGGCCGACGCTCAGTGCCGCGGGCTACCAGCCCTGGCGGCGCTGACGACCAGGGGTAACAAAAAAAGAGAAAGGAGTCATCGCTCATGAAGCCCTTACGCATGCGAGCCTTCGACAGCGGCGGTAGGTACACGGTGGGCAAGCGAGCCATGGCCGCCCTCAGTGCGGCAGTGGCGGCCGGTGCGTTTGCTGTGCCTGCCGCTAGCGCGGCGCCGAAGACCACCACCATCACCTGGTGGGCAAGCCCCATCTCGACGAGTGGCCCAGACCTGCGCCAAACCCTGATCACGGCCTTTGAAAAGAAGAACCCGGGTATCGTCGTGAAGCTCGAGACGGCGCCCACGCAGACCGATACCAACCGAGGGGATCTCGTTACTACCATCTCGGGTGGGGCTTCCAAGCCCGACGTCTTCATGGGCGACGTGATCTGGCCCGGACAGTTCGGTGCCCATCAGCTCGCCCTACCTCTCTCAAAGTACCTGCCCAAGAGCTTCTTCAGTCGCTTTGCGTCCGGCCTCGTGGCGGGTGCCAGCTATAAGGGGCAGGTGTATGGCGCACCGTTCTTCCAGGACCAGGGCTTCCTCTACTACCGCAAGGACCTTCTGGCTGCGGCCCACATGTCAGTTCCCAGGACGTGGGAGCAGCTGCGGTCAGATGCTGCCAAGCTCGTGAGCGAGCACAAGGTGAAGTACGGCTTTGTCTGGGAGGGAGCCTCCTACGAGGGTGGTACGTGCAACTTCATGGAGTACTACGCCGACACGGGTGGCCAGGTGCTCAATGCGAACGACACCCAGTCTGTGTTGAACGTAGGGGACGCGACGAAGGTCCTCAGTTTTATGCGGAGCCTCGTCAAGTCGGGTGCGTCGCCCTCGGCGGTCGACACTTTCCAAGAGCCACAAGCCATGGCCGCGTTCCAAAACGGCCAGGCCGCCTTCCTGCGCAACTGGGACTATGCCTGGGCTGTGTCCAATACCAAGGGCATGGCCAGTAATGGCAAGGTCGGCGTTGCCCCGCTGCCCACCTTTGCCGGGCGCCCCTACCCCGGCTACTCCAACATCGGGGGCTGGAACCTCTATATAAACCCCCATTCGACCAATATCCCGGCCGACCTCAAGTTCATAAACTTCATAACTGGCCCAGAGGCGCAGACGATCGAGGCTCGGCCGCCCTTCTCCGAGATCCCGACGAACGCCTCGGTGCGAGCCAACCCGGCAATAAAGCGGCTCAACCCTCCATTTGCGATCCTGTCGCAGACCAAGTTGGTGCCGCGGCCGGCGCAGAACCCCAACTACCCGAAGATCTCCCAGGCGATCTACACGAACATGAGCTCGGCACTCTCGGGCTCCGCGAGCCCGGCATCTGCCGCAAGCGCTATGGCCGGCCAGCTCAAGTCGGCGATCGGGTCCAGCGGACTTTAGCTGTAACAACGCCGTGACCGGCGCGACGCAGGGGTAGTAAGTACGCAAACCACAAGACAAGGCCGGCGACCAAAGGGCCGCCGGTCTTGCCCCCGATGGCCGATGCGCCAAAGGAGGAAGCCAATGGCAACCACTGGGTTGGCACCGGAAGGACTTGTAGTCACACCCGCCATCGGCAAACCGCCCCGTGTGCGACCGGACCTCATCCGGCGCCAATTTGCCCGCCTGGGGTGGGGCTTTTCAACTCCGGCTTTTGTGGTGGTCGGGGCCT
>DASSZK010000384.1:0-7199 GCA_035702845.1 Acidimicrobiales bacterium | reverse complement strand
GCTCGCCCTTTACCGTCACACCATCTGGGTACTGGGCTCCGCGGGCAACAGGTACCCGCCCGACAACCGTATGGTGCTGACTGCTCTGGACGCCGCCACCGGCAAGCGCGAGCGCACTGTCAGCGCCTATCGCGCGCTCGGCGGGCGTACGATATCGCTCTGGCCTGGCGGGGCGGGTGCCTCATTGATCGTCGCCGGTCGGGATCTGTTCATAAGCGGCACTTCCCTGTCCAAGGTCATCGAGGTCGACGCCGCCTCAGGCAGGCGGGTGCGCGTGTTCTCCGGTCAGATGTACGGCTTTGACAGCCCCAGCGCTCTTGGCGTACTGGGAGCGGACCTGTTCGTCGCCAATTCAGCGGGGCCCTCGGGAGGGTCGGTCACCGAGATCGACACACGTACGGGACGCCTTGTGGAGGTAATTTCCGGAGCACGGTTCCATTTCGAGCACCCGGTCGCCCTGGCCGCTTGGGGCACTCGCCTATTCGTCCTGAACGCCGGAGAGACACCCAAGTCCAACGACTCCGCGCTGGCGGCAGGCTCGGTAACTGAACTTCAGATCGGTGCACCACCGGAAAGCCCGGCGGGGCCCGGTCCTGCCGGTTCTCCGACGACGGCACCGGGGACCACATCCCCGACGACTACGACAGCACCCGGCGGCGGCGCACTGCCCTCGACAAGCCTGGTCCCGGCTACGACGAGCACCACGTTCGAGGCGGTGCCGCCTGCCACCACATCGACTGCCACCACATCGACTGCCACCACATCTACGACGACAGCACCAGGTTCCGGGACCACGGGCACAACGTCCACGCCGGCCCCGACTGTCCCACCAGGGCCGCAAGTCGTCCGGATAATTGCCGGCCCTCGGTTCCGCATCCAAGCGCCGAGTGCGCTTGCCGTGAGCGATGGCCGGCTCATGGTTACGACCGAGAACGGCCACACCGGCGTTGTGGTCGTAAACGCCAGTACCGGCGCCTTGGAGCGCGTGCTCGAATCCAGCGCCTGCGGGTTTACATCCCCCGCCTATATCGCCGCAAGAGGTGACGTGGCCTTCGTCGCAGATGAGGGGGGCAGCATCACGCAGTTGCGACAGGGCGAGTGCCAACTGATGTCCTTCGGCTCTTCCTACGAGCTCACAGAGCCAGACTTGGCGTTGCTCAGCGGTGGTCGGCTTTTAGTGGCCAGTGGCTGGCCCACATCGGCGAACGCCGGGGGCATGACAGAGATCGATGAAGCTACGGGGTCGTTTGTCCGGGTAATCGCCGGCTCATCGACATTGCCCTATACAGTGCTCGCCGCTGGCGGAGGCCGGCTTTATGTCGCTGACTGGCTAGGGACCGTCATGCAGATAGACATAGCCACGGGCGCCATTGTGCGCAAGTTCTCACTGCCATTTGGGACGTTTGTCGAGGGAGCGGCGCTCTCAGGCAGCACCCTTTACCTGTCTGTGGGCTCCGGTCAACTGGCGGCCCTTGACACACAGACGGGCGTGCTTCGACAGCTGGCTTCGGGCTATTCTTCTGGCGGATCGAGCGTCACCTTTTACTGGTCCAGTCCCTCACAGTCTGTGGTGGTCGCGGGGGCGGACGTGTTCTACCTCTCCGTGGGCCAAGATGGGACAGCGTCGATCACCGAAGCGGACCGCGCCACCCTCAAAGTCCTGAGACGTTTGCCGGCTCCAGACGGCCAAGTCAGCTCCTCCTCGCAAATGGCGCTACTTGGGGATAGGCTTTTTGTCACCGATCCGGGCATCACCATCAGGAAACAACAGATCATCCTCAGCCCCCGTGGAGCGCTAATGGTGTACGACACCACCACCGGCCATCTCGTCCGGGACATCGCGGGGCCTAGGTACGACTTTTCCTCACCGACCGACATCGCCATCGCCGGCAACGACGTGTTCGTAAGCGATTCCTTAGCGGATGCCGTCACCGAGGTCAACGCCACAACCGGCCGGCTCGTCACCGTGATGAAGGGTGCGCCGTACTATTTTGACGGGCCCGGCACGCTCGTTGCCGACAACACACATCTCTTCGTCGTCAACACAGGCGGTGACAGCGTCACGGACGTGGCCCTGGGCCCCTAAGGCTGGTACTTTGCAGGCCTGGGCCCAACCGCGTCCCCCACTGCCGCATGTAATTTCGCGTGCACCGCAAGGTTGTCGCGTTGGGCGAAGCGTGCTATCCACACCCGGGCGCCGGGCGCTTCGCTTGCCGCCACCTCTTCAAGGTCGCTGCCGTTCCGTAGCTCGCGAACTTCGGCACCGTACGCTTCGGCCACCTTGGCGAGGTCCAGGCCATGTGGCGTGGTCCAGAGGCGCTGGAAGCGCTCAGGGGGCTGCAAGCGAGCCTGGGGAAGGAAATCGAATATGGCGCCCCCGTCGTTGTCGGTGACCACGATGTCAAGGCACACCTCCCTCTGCGCTGCCCATAAAAGAGCGCCGGCATCGTAGAGGAACGCCAAGTCCCCTATAAGCGCCACCGTCTTGGCACCGCCAGGGGTGCACGGGCTGCTCGAGCCGGCCGTCATATTCGCCGCCCGGCTCACCGCGACCCCGATCGCGGTTGAGACTATTCCGTCGATACCGTTGGCGCCCCTGTTCGCCAGCACTTGCACTCCCCGGCGCGGTTCGGACCACCACTCGAGGTCCCGCACCGGCATGGACGAGGAGACGAAAAGGGCCGCTCCGTCCGGCAGGGCCCGCATGAGCAACCTGGAAAGGGCCGGTTCACTAAGGCGTGTAACCTCGCCGGCCGCTGCCTGGGTATTCAGGACGGCGTCTATGGCGGACTGAGCGGAGCTCTCGGCCGAGAGCCAGCGCCTGCTCCACTGCCCTGGCCCCCCCCGGGTGAGCTGCGCAAGGTGCCGGCAAAATCCGTCAGGGTCGCCAAAGACTTCGAATGCCTGGTGCCGGTCGGGCGCAGCGAACTCCGGCCAACGCTGTACGAGCACTTGCGGGCAGTCGAGACGGCCGATCCACTCGCTCAGCACACGAGACGCCCAAGGTGCGCCAAGGCGGAGCACCGCGCTCGGGCGAAGACCGGCTACGACGTCGGTCCTTAGGAGGGCATCGGCCGCGGCGATGGCCCCCGGGTACCGGCAGCCGCTAAGGGGGTCGGCGAGCACCGGCCACCCTGTCGCCGCGGCCAGGGCTTGCACAGCCTCTTCGCTCGCACCACGGGCACCGGCGACTATCAGGCCGTGTTCGCCCGCCGCAGCCATGGCGGCTAACGCCTGTTCGTACGCGGCAGGAGAGCCCACCACCGGGGACACCGTCTGGTGCCAGGGCGACCCGCCTTCGCGTCCCGGCCCCCCCAGATCGGCGGCGGCACCGGCATTACCCACCAGGGGCTCTCGGAAGGCCAGGTTCAGGTGCACGGGACCGGGGCGCCCTCGGGCCCCACGCGCTTCGTTCACCGCCCTGGAAGCAACCGAGCGCCATGAGCTCGAGCCCGCCACGTCAGGCACCCCGGGGGATACCTCCCAGCGCGTGGCGCTGCTGAAGATCCCCGCTTGGGGCACGGTCTGGGGTGCGCCGCAGTCGTGGAGCTCCGGTGGCCGATCGGTGGTCACCGCCAGCATCGGTACCCCGGAGCGATCGGCCTCGGCAATGGCGGGGTGCAGCTCGACTGACGCAGTGCCGCTCGTCGTCACTGCGACGGCGGGGCGCCCGGATGCCAATGCAGTCCCCAAAGCGAAGAAGCCGGCGCCCCTTTCGTCGAGGACCACGTGCAGGCGAAGGCGCCCGGCCTCGTTTGCTTCTGCAAGCGCTACCAGCATGGGAGTCGACCGCGACCCGGGCGCCACCACGGCATCGGTGACCCCGGCCCTGACCCACTCGTCCACCATTACAGCCGCGAAGCGCGCTTGTACGTCGCAAGGTTCGGGCGGGCCGCTACTGGTTGAACTGGTCATTGGGGCATGATCATCCGATGGCAACCTACGCGTGCTCGAGTACCCGGTAGTGGGTGCTGGCGAGCAAGCTAACAGCAAGCCACGAGTGGTACTGCTGCACGGCTTCACCCAGACGGGAGCATCCTGGTCCAGCATCGTGCCGCACCTGCGAGACTTCGCCGTCTCGACACCTGACCTACCGGGCCACGGCCGGGCGTCGGCGGTCAGAGCTGACCTGTGGGAGAGCGCCGAGGAGCTGGCGCGAGCCGAGGCACGCCCTAGTTGCTGGGTGGGCTACTCGTTGGGCGGCCGGACCGCTCTGCACGTGGCCCTGGCACACCCGGAGCAGGTGAGCGGGCTTGTATTGATCAGTGCCACCGCAGGGTTGGTGCCGGAGGAGGAACGGACCGCCCGCGTGGCATCGGATGAGGCGTTGGCCTCCCGGATCGAAGCCGGCGGCACCGAAGGTTTGCCCGGCTTCCTCGCCGAGTGGCTGTCCCAGCCGCTGTTCGCCACTTTGGCCCCCGATAAGGCGGGGCTGGCCGAGCGCCGATCCAACACACCATCGGGTCTGGCGTCCAGCCTGCGCCTTTGCGGCACCGGCCGCCAACAACCGTTGTGGGCGCGCCTGGCGGAACTTCGGCAACGCCAGCTCCCCGTCCTCGTGATCACCGGGGCACTGGACCAGCGCTACTGCGACCTCGGGGACCGTCTCGCCCAAGGCATTGGCACCAGCGCTGAGCGCGTGAACGTGCCAGACGCCGGCCACGCCTGCCACCTGGAACAGCCAGGGCTCGTCGGCCGAGCCATAGCCTCCTGGGTCTCGGATCACTGCACCCCAGCAGGCGGCGAAAGTCGGACGGCTGCAGCCAGGGCCTAACCAGGGGTAGCCCTAAATGGCCAGGCCCGCCGCCATGAGCAGGCCCACGGCGAGCTGCAACCGGCCGGTCGCTCCGAGGACCGGTACAAGGTCCCGCCCTTGCGCACCGCTCATCACCCGGCGCACCGGGGCTACGGCGAGCCCGACGCCGGCCATGCCAAGCAATGCCCACGGGCGGTAGACCCCCACGGGGACCACGAGAGCCACCGCACCCAGGACACAAGCGACATAAAAGGCGCGGGCACCCGACTGGCCCAATCGCACCGCAAGCGTCCGCTTGCCGGAAACCACGTCCCCGGGGATGTCGCGCAAGTTGTTGACCGCGAGCAAGGCCACCGCAAGTAGCCCGACCGGCACCGCCGCGAGCACCTCGAGGATGCCGAAGTGCGCTGCCTGGACGTACGCCGTCCCCACGGTGGCAACAAGGCCGAAGAAAACAAAGACGAACACCTCGCCGAGGCCCGCATAACCGTAAGGCCTGGGACCGCCCGTATAGCCCCAGGCAGCCAGGACGCAGGCCAGCCCCACCAACACCAGCCACCACCCTGCCACCGCAGCTAAGACCACGCCGCAAGCCCCAGCCACGGCGAAGCACCCGAGCGCGGCGCGCTTGACTGCTCCCGGGGAGGCGAGGCCACCCGCGACCAGGCGCACCGGCCCGACCCGGGTCGCGTCAGTCCCCCGCACGCCGTCGCTGTAGTCGTTGGCGTAATTGACGCCGATCTGCAGCCAAAGAGCCACAAGCCCCGCCAGGACTGCCCTCCACCAAATGGCTTTCCCGTAAGCAGCAGCAACTCCCGTACCTACCAAGACCGGCACGACCGATGCTGGGAGAGTGCGCGGCCTTGCCCCGAGCACCCACTTGGCGAAGCCGGGCGCTGGGGCACCCCGACCGGTCTGGCCCGGGCTGGCCGGCCTTGGACCGTCCGAGCCTGGACCGGACTTGCCGTCGCTGCTAAGCATCGCCCGCCGACGTTACTGGGCGGCGAGCCAGACTGTCCCCGTGCCAGACCTCGTAGCTATCGACTTGCCTGGAGGCGAGGAGTTCGTGGAAGCGCTCGTTTCCATATGGGACGCCGGTGACGCGGCGGCACCGCTTGACCAACGCCTGGCGCCGGCCGCCCGCCAGGCCCAAGCGGCCGCCCTGGCCCCCACCTGGGTGATCGACGCCGGCGGGGCCCGGCGCCAGAGCCAAGGACGGCCGGTGCGTGCTGGCGACGCCCTGGTGATGGCCACCAGCGGGAGCACTGGGGTGCCCAAAGGAGTTGTCCTCACCAGGGACGCCATCGTGGCCAGTGCGGTGGCCACTTCGAGCCGGCTCGGGGTGCGCGCCGCCAGGCACCGCTGGTTGGCGTGCTTGCCCTTATCCCACATAGGAGGCTTCAGCGTCGTCGCCCGAGCCCTCTTGACCGGCACCGCGCTCGAGGTCCACCCGGGTTTCGACGCTGAACGGGTGATGGCGAGCGCCACCACAGGGACCTTCGTGTCGCTGGTGCCGGCAGCGCTCAGGCGCGTGCAAGCCACCTCGTTTTGCTGCGTCGTCTTGGGCGGGTCCGCTCCCCCGTCCGAGCTGCCGGACAACACCGTCACCACCTACGGGATGACCGAAACGGGCAGTGGCGTGGTGTACGACGGGTACCCGCTCGAGGGCGTGGAGCTTGCGCTTACGCCGGCGGGCGAGATCCTCTTACGCGCTCCGATGCTGGCACGGGCCTACCGCGACGGCAGCCCGGTTGCGGACAGCGACGGCTGGCTCCACACCGGCGACTCGGGCTTCATCGGGGCCGATGGACGGCTGGAGGTACAAGGCCGGCTTACAGACATGCTCGTCACAGGGGGCGAGAACGTCTGGCCCGCTCCCGTCGAGCACCTGCTGTCCCAGCACCCAGAGGTGCGCGAGGTCGCGCTGTCGGCAGTACCCGACGAGCAGTGGGGCGACAAGCTGGTCGCGGTCGTAGTCCCTTTCGATCCCGCCGCCCATGTCGACCTGGTCGAGCTGCGCGAGATCGTCAAGGCACAGTTGGCGGCCTTTGCCGCACCTAAAGCTGTCGTAACCGTGGAGTCCCTGCCCCGCACATCGATTGGCAAGCTCCGTCGCGACGAACTGCGGCGCTGGTTGGTGGCCGGCGACGGTTCACCGGCCACCTGGTGAGAGCGCTTAGTACCCTAAGAAGCCGGGGGTGCCGGGGGGACGCTGGGAACGAAGCGTGACCCGTTAGCCGTACCATTGGCGGTCCTGTCGTCAGGGCCCATGCCGGCGCCGGCGCCAAGCCCCGTGCCTTTGCGCACCATGTCAATGAGCGACCCAGCCTGAGAGGCAAGACCGGCCACCAGTTCTCCCATGCCCTGGGCGCCGTTCAGTATGGTCACGTTGGCGTTGCGCAGTTCGCTGGCAGCAGCAGCGATTATCTCTGGCATTTTTTCG
>DASSZK010000299.1:0-3719 GCA_035702845.1 Acidimicrobiales bacterium | reverse complement strand
GGAACCCCGACCCCCGGCCAAAAACGGCGTTGTCCTCGGCGCTCACGGCTCGACGCTCATGGGCAGCCCTTTGTCAATGCCGGGGCTGCCTTGGTCTGGGCTGCCTTGGTCTGGGTCTGGGCTGCCTTGGTCTGGGCTGTGCCGCCTGGCTGCTACCACGGGCCCCAGCGTACCCGTCGAGCCCGGCAAGCTCACTGGTGGTGGTCGGGACCGCGAGCGGCCCCCAGGTGCTGGTTGAAGGCTGCTCGCTGCCTCGCCCGCTGCCTGTAGATGACGACCGCCGTAGCAAAGACCCCCGCCTTGCCCGCTTTCGCTTGGGACTGTACGACGGGGTATCGGGCCGATGTAGCGAGATGATGTAGCGGACCGATACATCGAGACGCTATGCTTTGTCCTCGTGCTGGAAATGGCCGTGCTCGGGCTCTTGAGAGAGCAGGACATGCATGGCTATGAGCTGAAAAAGCGCCTGGCCGATGTGTTCGGCGTTTCGTCGGCCGTCTCCTTCGGGTCCCTGTACCCGGCGCTGGCCCGCTTGGAGGCGGCTGGTGCGGTGCACGTCCTGGCTACACCCGAGCCTGGCGCCGAAGCCGCGCCGGCTGTCCCCCGGGAAAGCCGGCGGCGCAAGGTTTACGCCATCACCCCTCGCGGAGCCGAGATGTTTGTGGAGCTGTTGATGCACGCCGAAGGGGGCATGGAGGACGAGAAGTCGTTCAATGTCCGCTTGGCCTTCGCTAGTTACCTTCCGCAAGAGGCCCGCCTCGGGTTACTGGAGCGTCGCCGGGCCGTGCTCGGAGAGCACCTGGCATTGCTGGCGGCGCGCGCTCGAGCGAAGCGTGAAGACCGCTATATGCGCATCCTGATGGAGCGCCAGCGTGACGAACTGGCTCGCGACATGACGTGGTTGAACCAGCTGATCGATGAGGAACGAGCAAGTGCTGGTGACGGCCCACCCGGTGCCAAACCAGCCGGGGCCAAACCAGCCGGTGCCGACCCAGCTAGTGCCAATCCGGCCATTGTGCCCCAGGGCTTGGACAACCCTGGCCCACTGGCCATGCCGCAGACAGCTACAAACCCCGGGCCCGGGGCTGAGGCCACGGATGGCCTGCTGGAGGGCAGGCCACGGCGGCTCGCGCCGCTGGCCAGTGCGTCGCAGCTCCTACGCCCCCGTCCCGTGCCTGGGCCGCCCCGCGAGGGCGAGCCCCCGGCTGGGTGACCTAGATAAACCCCGACAGATAATCAGCCCGATAACACAAAAGGACATTCGCAATGGCAAAAATCAGAATGGCTATCGCCGGCGTCGGCAACTGTGCCAGCTCATTGGTCCAGGGCCTCGAGTATTACCGCAACGCCAGCCCCTCGGACAGTGTCCCGGGGCTCATGCACGTAGAGCTCGGGGGTTACCACATCCGCGATATCGAACCGGTGGCGGCCTTTGACGTGGACGTGACCAAGGTGGGTGAGGACCTCGGTAAGGCGATCTGGGCGGGGCAAAACAACACCATCCGCTTCGCCAATGTCGGCGACCTCGGCATCGACGTGATGCGAGGCCCGACCCTCGACGGTATCGGTCGCTACTACCGCGAGACGATCGAGGAATCGCCCGCGGCTCCTGTGGACGTGGCCAAGGTGCTGCGCGACGTGCAAGCTGATGTGCTGGTGTCGTACCTGCCGGTGGGTTCGGAGGAGGCGCAGAAGTTTTACGCGCAAGCCTGCCTGGACGCCGGCGTGGGTTTCGTCAACGCTATCCCCGTTTTTATCGCCAGCGACCCTGTGTGGGCGGCAAAGTTCGAGCAGGCGGGCGTGCCCATTATCGGTGACGACATCAAGAGCCAGCTCGGGTCCACCATTGCTCATCGGGTGCTAGCTCGGTTGTTCGAGGACCGGGGCTTGGCGTTGGACCGGACCTACCAGCTGAACTTCGGCGGCAACATGGACTTCAAGAACATGCTCGAGCGCGAGCGCCTGGAGTCGAAGAAGATCTCCAAGACCCAAGCAGTCACCAGCCAGATCGAGCGGGGGATATCTTCCCACGATGTCCATGTGGGGCCCTCGGACCACGTCGGCTGGCTGGACGACCGCAAGTGGGCGTACATCCGCCTGGAAGGCCGCAATTTCGGTGACGCGCCGTTGAGCATCGAGCTCAAGCTCGAAGTCTGGGACTCACCGAACAGCGCTGGGGTCGTCATCGACGCTGTGCGCTGCATCAAGCTCGCCCGTGACCGCGGCATCGGTGGCCCTTTGCTCGCCCCGTCTGCGTATTTCATGAAGTCGCCGCCGGTGCAGTACCACGACGACATCGCCAGGGAAAAGGTCGAGGAGTTCGTCGCCCCTCAGAACTAACGAGCATTGGTGCTCGCCTGCGGTTGAAGACAAACGCCCCCGTCCAGTGCGGGGGCGTTTGTCGCGCTAGGACGAATGCACCGCCGTCTCAGCCGCTTGGTGCTCCGGCTGTTCCGCCCACCACTTGTCCAATAGAGCGTACGCTTCGTCTTTGGACCGCGGTCCGTTCTCCAGGCGCTCCTCTAGCAGGAAGCCGAGAGCTTTGCCGACAATGCGCCCAGGCTTTATGCCGAGGTGCTCCATGATTTCTTTGCCGTCGATGTCGGGCCGTATGGAAGCCAGCTCTTCTTTTTCGCGCAGTTCACCTATTCGGACCTCCAGCTCGTCCATCCGCGCGGCCAGAGCTTTGGCCTTGGCCACGTTGCGTGTCGTGCAGTCGGCCCGCGTCAGCTCGTTCAAGTCCTCGAGCAGGTCGCCTATGTCCCTCACATACCGGCGCACGGCGCTGTCGGTCCAGCCCATCCCGTAGGTGTGGAACCGCAGGTGAAGCTCCACCAGTTTGCTGACCTTTTCGATGTCCTCTGCCGCGTAGCGAAGGGCTCGCATCCGGTCACGGGTCATGCGCGCTCCCACCAGCTCGTGGTGGTGGAAACTGACGGCCCCTTCCGGACCGAAAGACCTGGTCTTTGGCTTGCCGATGTCATGGAACAGGGCTGCAAGGCGCACGATGCGCGCGGGGCGGGCCCGTTGCACTACCGCGATGGTGTGAGCCAAGACGTCTTTGTGCCTGTGGATGGGGTCCTGCTCGAGGGCCAGAGCGGGCAGTTCAGGGATGAACTCCTCGGCCAAGCCCGTGCGTACCAGGAACCACAGACCCGGGCCCGGGTCGGGGACCACGACCAGCTTGTCGAGCTCGTCGCGCACCCTTTCGTCGGAGACGATGTCGAGCCGTCCCCGTAGCCGGGTAACTGCAGAAACAAGCTCGGCCTCGGGTTCCAGGCCGTAGCCGGCTATGAAACGCGCCGCCCTCAGCATGCGCAGGGGGTCATCGCTGAACGAGACCTCGGGAGAAAGGGGAGTCCGCAGCTTCTTGGCCGCGAGGTCTGCGGCGCCGCCGAAGGGGTCGACCAGGCGCAGGTCGGGCAGCGACAGAGCCATGGCGTTGACCGTGAAGTCGCGCCGGGAGAGGTCGGCTTCAATGGCGTTGGCGAAGACGACCTCCGGTTTGCGCGATCCCGGGTCGTAGTGCTCGGCCCGGTGGGTGGTGACCTCGAACCGCCGGTCCCCGCGCTGGGCGCCTATGGTCCCGAACCGCTTCCCTTGGGCCCACACTGCATCGGCCCAGCCCGAGAGGATCTTCTCCGTTTGGTCAGGGAGGGCATCGGTGGTGAAGTCGAGGTCACTGCCAGCGTCTATGCGGTCCAAGAAGGTGTCGCGTA
>DASSZK010000253.1:0-3192 GCA_035702845.1 Acidimicrobiales bacterium | reverse complement strand
GGAGCTTCTCGAGCGAGCGGCTACTGAATATGCTATAGAAGTTCTGCCGAGTGTGCCAGTGTCCGGAGCTCATTACTACTGATCCCTTTAGGTCTCGGGTCGAGATGCTATTTGCACAATCGGTCCGCAACGGCGATCCGTAGATTCGCGGCGTGGGCCGGCGTGGTCCGCGTGGCGGCGTCAAGGCGTTGGTGCCAGAACGGGTGATCAATAACCCTGCCGGCTGACTCGACGAGCAAGCGCCGAACGGCACGTATGCGAGCGTCGACTGGCGCCTTCGGCGCGAAGGATCGGTGTGGGCATCTCACGGCGTCGCCGAAGGAAGCGCTAATGCCGTCGATGAACGCCCTCGCCATCCGAACTCGACACTACTTTGCGAGCGCTGCGATCAGGTGTTCAATATTACTATTGAGGCGATCAAGCTTTTCAACGATGTCAAGTAGCGTATCGGCGGTGACCATGTCCATTACAATCGCCGCGTGCTCTTCCCAGTTGCCGCTCATGATGCTGAAGGATGATGTGATGAAGGAGCACAGCGCTGCTCCTGCGTGACGGCCCTGGTTGGTGCGAGGGGCCGGGGCGCCGAGCAAGGAGAGCGTCGTGGTTGATGTGGTGAGCGTGGTGTACGAGTGCCCGGGATGTGGTGAGCGTCTGGTGGAGCGCCGCTGCCCGGAGTGCAATGTGTTCTGTCGTCGGCTGGGCCCGGGCGGGCGGTGCCCAACCTGCTTACCTTGGCCATCAGCGCGTCGAAGCCGACGTGGGCCACGGTAGGCAGGAACAAGAACAGGCCCCCATAATCGGTGCGGAACTGCCTGGCAGTGAGGTCGACGGCTCGAACATCGGCAACCGCGGCCGGGGTCGGCCCCACCTTGGGGGCGCGCTCCTCGTCGGCCCGGCGGGGCAGACGGGCGAAGCCTTCCTCGGAGAGGATGGCCCAGATGGCCGGCGGGGACAGACCTTCGCCGGCCTCGGCCAACACGGCGGCGATGTCGTAGACCGACAGGTTCCGCTTTCTCAACGCCACCACCTTGTCCCGCAGCCGGGCCGTCTTGGTCGCCGGCCGGTCGGGCGAAGCTTGGCGGACCCGTTCGGGCAGGAAGAACTGCCGGGTCGGGTCGGCCCGGAAGTGGTGGCAGAGCACCCGGAAGCTGCCCGGGGTGTAATCGAAGCGGGCGGCCACCTCATGGGAAGGGACGCCCTCGACGAAATAGGTCCGCAGGGGGCCGGGGTGAGACGTATGCGAACGTGGCCCGCCGGCTGCGCTCGGGGACTTGGGGGCCCGGCGTCGGCGCCGGCCGGGCGCCCGGGTCGGTGGAGAACGGCCAGGCGATCGCCGAGTGGCTGGCCGCTTACGGGCCCGTCCTGGCCAGTGCGTTCGCCGAGCAGGAGTGGCCCGAAACGGTTGTGTGCGACTCGACCAGGTTCATGTACACGAACAGACGTACCGGTACGACCCGTCAGCTGTTCTGCGTCTTGGGTGTGTGGGGATACCCGGCCGGGGAGAAGGAGGGTCGCCTCTGGCGCTTGGCGGCCAGCCCCGACCAGGACAGCAGAGCCTGGCAGCACGTGCTCGCCTCCCTTCCCGGTCGCCCTTCCTCAGTTGTCTGTGACCGTGACTACGCCATCATCGACGCCGTGCGGGCCACGTGGGGAAAAGGGCGGAATGCTGTGCCGGTGCATCTGTGCGAGCATCATCTTTACGAGCGGGCGAAGAAGGCCCTGGCGGAGGACGGGATCACCGAGTTCGGCCATCGCCTCCACGAGCTGCTCAACGAAGCGTTCACGACCCAGCCGGCTGGGAGGCCTTCTACAGCGCTGCGACCGCAGCTGGGGGAAGAGCACGATCCTGGGCCCGCCACTGGAACGAGAGGATGCGAACGCAGATGGCCCGGCGGGCGTCGCTGCCCGCCCACTACGGCAACGGTGCCATCGAGCCGCACATGGTGGAAATCCACGAGATGCTCGACCGGCGCAGCTGGACCTTCCGAAACCTGGAGCGCATGAACCTGCTACTCGAGCTGGCCCGCCTGGCCCGTAACCACCTCGACGACGAGCGCGCCTACACCGCATTGATCCGCCAGCATCTGCTCGCCAACGGGGGACGACCGGAGGCCAACTGGCGGTCGGTGCGCGATCCCCGCCGGACCGACAAGCGTGTCTCCATGTCCAGTCTGCGAGCCTGGGTGGCGTAGCCCTCTTGGGCGACAACCACCCGGCGGCAACTGTCGTAGACGCACCATCCCAACGAACGAAGGACCAAGATGCCCTTCCCCGACGACATCGAGCCACCGCCCGAAGTCAGATACGACCTGGAGGAAGCGCTCGAGCTACTCGCCGCACTGGAGGAAGCCAGGGACGCCCTGACCGAAACCGACCACCTCACCGAGGTGGTGAGACTCGAGACCCAGATTCAGCTGCTCAGCCGTAGACTGGGCTTCGACGAGAACGGAGGAAGCAATGGCTGATACCGCACCGCTCAGGGCGGCCCAGGCGGCACGCCAGCTCGGCATCCCCACCAAGGAGCTGCTCAGGCTCGTCTACGAGCGCAAGATCCGTTACGTGATGCTCAACGGCATCGCCCACATCCCGGCCGACGCCATCGACGAGTACCAGGCCCAAGCCTCGTAGCCTCCCGGAGGCGGAACCAACGACAACCCCGCTGACGTGCAGGGTTGTCCCATTTCTGCCCCTCGCCATCCCAACGCAATCAGAAGGGGGGCCGACGTCAAACAGCTCGTCGAGGCCACCCTCGCCGCCCGCACCACCGACCCCGGCTACGGCGAACTCGACGAGTGGTACCTGCGCTACCAGGCCTACCGGGCCCGTCGCCGGACGCCCCGCCCGCAAGGGCACAGCGGCCTCAACCCTCGAACGATGCGCCCTGCATCCCGCACCCGAAGCCGCCGCTTCACCGTCTGATGAGCCAATGCGTGAAGGGACTGCTCAGGTCAAGACCAGCCGGCCAAGGCCACGCTCCGTGCTGCCAACTGGAGGCCGGATGCGAGCCGTGCCGACTCGGAGCGGGAGGGACCACCCCCAGCATGCTGGGTGGCGCCGTTGTTCTGGCGCGATGCGGCGGGGAGATTGCTTCGATCGGCGCCACAGCCACCACCGAGGTCGTCCAGCCGGTGCGCGACCATTGTTCCGATGTGGGTCGCTCAACTCCGATACCCGGGTGTCTGGATCGAAGGC
>DASSZK010000036.1:0-5878 GCA_035702845.1 Acidimicrobiales bacterium | reverse complement strand
ATTGGCGGGGACGTCGCCACCAGAGGAGGGGGCGTTGGTCGACGCGGTCCATCCCGACTGGGAAAGCTCGCTGCCAGAAGCACTGGCTGAGCAGTTGGCGCCTGTGGGAGCAGTTGTCGTGGTAGTGGCTGCCGTAGTCGTCGTCGTGCCGGAGAGGACGGTGGTCGTGGTGGTACTAGTAGTCGTGCCGCCGCTGCCGTTCCCGTACACATTGAGCTCGTCTACCGACCACCACGCCGAGGGGTAGTTCACAGTCAACAGGATCTCGATGTAGCGAGCAGTCTGGGCTGAGAAACTTACTATCTCGGGGCTGGCCGTCCCCGTACAACTGGCGACGGGCGTCCAACTATTGCCATCGGCCGAAACATATACGTCGAAGCCTCTCGCATAATCACCGGCGTTGTCGGTGCTGTCGAGGTCGAGCTCGTTGAAGTTTTGCTGGGAGCCCATGTCCACTTCGAGCTCCATACCGGCCGTCTGACCGCTGTCGGTGCTGAAGCGGGTGGCCAGGTTGCCGTCGAGGGCGTTGGCCGGTGCATCAGCCGCCGACTGGGTCGTATTGGATGTAGCCACCCAACCGGTGCGGTTCAGCGCGGTCCCGGAAACAGATGCCGCGCAGTTCGAACCGGGCACGTCCGTGGTCGTGGTGGGGAGGCTGGTAACGGTCGTCGGGACGATCGTGGTGCTGGTCTCGTTGGTCCCCGGCGCTCCTCCCGGGACGGTCCACTGCTGCGAGACGGCGTCCGTGCAAGTCTCGACATCGAGCTGGACGGCGCCAGGAGCCGTATTGCCGCCTGGGATAGCCATGCAAAGCCCAGAGGCGCTGTTTGTGTACTCACCGTTGGACTGGTGCACCCAGCCTTGGACGGTGGAACCGTTACAGGTTTCGTAATCGATCGTGCTACCGCTGGAAGTGCCTGTCGCGTTGAGGCAGCCGCCGCTCACCTGGAGAGTGTTGTTGCCTGGGTTCAGCCATTCCTGAGCCGCAGTGCCGTTACAGGTATTGGCATCCACCGGTTGTCCCGGGTTCGTGGCACCGTTTTGCAGGTCGACGCAGAGGCCTGCGTCACCGACGACTGCACCCAGTTGGCCCGGCCCTGCATCCGAGCCCGGGGCGACGTCCCACACCTGCTCGGGGGCACCCGTACAGGTATCGGTGACGACGTCGGTCCCCGAGGTCGTGTTGGCGCCGGGGTCGTCCAGGCACAAGCCGGTAGCGGAGTCGACGAGCTCGCCGTTACCGGGATGGGACCACACCTGTGCTGACGCACCGCTGCAGGGGTAGTACTGCACGGCAGTGCCGCTGGTGCCCGCACCACCGGCCGGCTCGATGCACCCGCCTTCCATCTGCAAGGTGCCGTCAGGGGCATATGTGACGATCTGAGGGAGCCCCCCGTTGCACGTGGCCACGGCGATCGCATTGCCCGTCTGGGAGATGCCGTTGTTGGTGTCGGTGAGACAGAGGTTCCCGGGGCCCGTTACTGACCCCGGAAGGACCGTCGGGCCTACGTTGGTGCCCGTGACAGTCCAAGTGAACGAGGTACTGCCTTCCCATGCCTCACCGTCAGTCACGGTGACGATGACCGTGTCGGTGCCAGTGTGCAGAGCGGTCCCGGAAATAACACCTGTAGAGGGGTTGATATTGAGGCCGCCAGGCAACCCCGTCGCTGTATAGGTCAGTGTTTGACCTGAGGCCGAATCAGTGGCGCCGATGGCCACGTTGACCGTCGAGCCCGCGGTGGTCGTCTGGTTGCCCGGGTTACTGACAGTTACCGTGTCGGGGCCCACCGGGCTGGCCAGGTTGAGTGTGCCGGTCAACGGGAAGTTGGCGGACGAGTCACCGACGCCGATGTTGTAGGTACCTGCCGGCGCTTCCCAGCCACCGCCGTCATTTCCGTTCCAAGCGGTTGGATTGGTGTTAGCGCCAGGACCTCCCCAATAAGTGAGGTCGTGCACGGGCACACTAAAAGTGACAGTCGTGGCCTGATTAGGCGTCAGGGTGACCCTCTGGAAACCCTTTAGCTGCCACGGAGGTTCCCCTGTGCTCGGCGGGTCCCCGATGTAGAGCTGAGCCACGTCCGAGCCGCTGACCGTCCCAGTATTAGTTACCGTGGCGGTAACCGTCGCGACGCCTGAAGAATTGAAACCTGTGACTGAGAGGTTCGAGTACCGAAAAGTCGTGTAGGACAAGCCATAGCCGAAGGGGAAAAGGGGCGTCTCGCCTTGGGCCTGGTACCAGCGGTAGCCGACGTCAATACCCTCGTTGTAGTCCACCTGGCCATTTTGGCCTGTCCATTCCTGTGGGGTGGACGCTGGCACTTGGGAAAGGCTCGTCGGGAAAGTCACCGGGAGGTGGCCGGAGGGGTTTGCCGAACCGAAGAGCACTGCCGCAGCGGCAGTGCCGTCGACCTCTCCAGGGTACCAGGCCTCCAAGACTGAGGGGACACTGCTGAGCCAGGGCATCGTCACGGCGGAGCCAGTGTTCAGTACCACGATCGTGTTCGGGTTGGCTGCGGACACGGCGCTGATGAGGTTGTCCTCGGTCGTGCCCAAGTCGATGCTGGTTATATCGGCGCCTTCACCTTCGGTGTAGTCCGCGAATATCACGGCAACTTTGGCCGCTTGAGCCGCCGCCACCGCCGAGGACTGGTTGGTCCCGTCGTCATATGTGACGGTAACACCGCTACCTACCGCGGCCTGGATGCCCTGTAGGGGGGTAACGGGGTTATTAGGCACAACACCCGTGCTGCCGTTCCCGGAATAGATGGGGTTAGTGCTGGCGTCGGTGCCGATCACCGCTATCGAACCAACGGTGGTCGGGTTGAGCGGCAGCAGGTTGCCCGTGTTTTTGAGAAGTACCGTGCCCTCTTCGGCGACCTGGGTAGCCGTTGCCCTATGGGCGGAGTTCGTGAACGAACCTGTCGGGTACCCGTTGAACAGGCCATCGTTGAACATTTCCGTCAGGATGCGCTGCACCATGTCGTCCAGGTAGGCACGGGGCAATTGGCCACCGTCCACGGCCTGGTACAGGTTCGCTGCGAAGAGGGGGTCGCCGCCTGGCATGTCGATGTCCTCTCCCGCCAAGGCAGCAGGAACCGTACTGTGGGTTGCGCTCCAGTCGGATACGACATAGCCGGCGAAGTTCATCTGGTTGTTGAGCACACCCAGCAGGTAGCCGTTTTGGCACGCCGGCACACCATTGGGGAAACTGTAAGCGCACATTATCGATTCGTCGCCGGCATTGACGGCGGCTTGGAAACCTGGCAGGTAAATTTCCTGCATGGCCCGCTCATTGACCATGTCGCTGTCAAGAGCTGTGTTGCGGGTCGTCTCCTGGTTATAGACCGCATAATGCTTGACCTGGGCCATCACGCCTTGGCTCTGGACCCCCTGCACGAACGCGCCCGCAAGCTGCCCCGTCAGGTAGGGGTCCTCGCCGAACGTTTCCGATGCCCGCCCCCAGCGCGGGTCACGCACGATATTGATGGTGGGCCCTAGGTCCACATTGGCGCCGGTGGCCGCCTGCTCGTTGCCGACCACAGTGCCGTACTGCTGCTCCAAGCTTGTGTCCCATGTGGCGGCCGCAGACACAGGCGACGGCAGCTGGGTGACATTCCCGTTGCCCTCCCCGGGGCCCTGAGGCCCGTCTTCGAAACCGAGGGCGGGGATACACAGTTGAGCAAGGGCGGGCGTGTTGCCCACGTGCAGGCCTATCGGCGTACCGCCGCTACCCGAGACCAGGTCGAGTTCCTCGCCCTCGCTCATTTGGGCCATTACCTGCTCGACCCTTTGGGCCACAGGCGCCGTTGAGCCGACCCATGGGCACGAGGGACTGGAGGTACTCGTGGCCGCACTACTGATGGCGGCGTTTACTGACCAAGCGCCCCCCAGAGCGGTGACCGCGACGGACGTCATTGCAAGCATGCGCCAGCGGTGCGGGTAGTGCCTGCGCGCGCGCAGGCTTTGCGAGTACAGCCTGCCCTGGGGCAAGCCGTGCCGCAGGTGCGACAGAGCCCAGCTCAAAGTTCCCCCTATTTTTTACAGCGAGCGAAGACGCCCGCTCCCCCTCAGGGCCCGCGCTTTTGTCCCCCGCGGCCCCTGCCCCTTCATGTAACCCTTAAGGTAAGTTGAACATACTCCCCTCGGCACACTGGCGCAAGGGTTTCTTTAGCGGAGCACAAAGTCAGGAGCGCGCGTGCAGGCAAGCCCGGGGCCCTGCGGAGGCTCAGGCCAGGTGCCGACTTTATTCGGTAGCCGGCAGATTGCGGCTGACCAGGACTGGGGGTGGTTCGCCAGCCGCCAGATAGTGGCGGACAACCTCCGCTGTGAGCGCTTGAGCGATGAGCACGCCAGCGAAAGAAGAGACGCTGCACACCCCGGCCCCCATCGGGAGAGGTATCGCCGTATCGGCAAAGGGCGCGCAGGTGTCAATGCACTGGGTAGCCACCTCGAACAGCCTCATCCCGCTTGGGTGCCTTGAAGGCATGACCCGGCTGTGCTCGAGCGACGTAATTGCGAGCACCGGGAGACCTCGTGCGAGCGCCTGCATTGCCATCTCGACCGGGGCCCCGTTGCACCCCGAATGCGAGCTGATGATGAAGAAGTCCTCGGCCTCAGGGCGCAGGCCGTCTAGGAGGGTCAGGGCTGCTTCCGGCCGGCGCTCGAGCGTCCCGTCCAGGAGATCTTGCTTGCTCGCCAAGCCCGCCGTGACCAGGTCGTCGAGGACAAGTTCCTTCATGAGCGCCAGCCCGCCCGCACGCCCTGCCAGCTCCATTGCCACGCAGCGGCTGTGGCCGGTACCAAAGACGTAGCCCGTCCCACCGGACATGAGCCTTGCTGCCACGAGTGCGCCGGCACTCTCGATCGCTGCCGTCTGGCGCTCGCCAAGGTGCTGTACGAGGTCGACGGCGACGGCAAAGACAGCGGAGGCGCTCGGCTCGCGCCCCGGCGGCCCGCTCGGCCTGGGCCCAGACTGGGGCTCGCCGGCCATGGCCATACTTATGCTCGACCTCGGGGGGGTAGGACGGGGGGCCGCAGCTGCGCGACGAACTTGTAGCGGTCACCCCGGTAAAAGGACATGGCGAACTCGACCGGGCAGCCCTGCTCGTCCCGGCTGTGCCTGGAAAGGAGAAGCATCGGGTACCCGATGTTTGTATCGAGCATCTCCGCCTCCCTCGGTGCAGCGGGCACGGTCTCTATGGTCTCCTCCGCTTGTGCGAGGCGTACGCCGTACTCCTCAGCCAGCAGCGCATAGAGCGAAACTGAGTCGCCCAGGCGCTTGGCCAACCCCGGGAAGCGCGCCGCCTCGAGGTGCGTTGTCTCGATGGCCATGGGCTCGTCGCCGGCCATGCGCAAGCGCTCGACCCTGAGGACCCTGGCGCGCTGGCGCATATCGAGCCGGCGTGCGAGCTCCTCGTCCGCCTTGATGTAGCCCGCGGACAGTAAGCGCGACCGGGCGGGAAGGCCCTGGCGCCTCATGTCTTCCGTGTAGCTGGTGAGCTGTAAGGGTTGCGCCATCTTGGGAAGGGCAGCAAACGTGCCCCGCCCTTGCATGCGCACCAGCTTGCCCTCGATGGTGAGCTCTTGGAGCGCTTGGCGGATGGTCGTGCGGCTCGTCGAGAAGGTGTCGGCGAGCGCCCTCTCCGCGGGCAAAGGCTCACCCGGGCCAAGGCGGCCCAACATCTCGGCCAGGTGCCCTTTGACCACGTAGTACTTGGGGTATTGCCGCGTGGTCGGCTCTGCGCTGTTGTTTTGAGGGAGAGGGTCCACTACCTCAGCCGTCCTCATCCAGTCCTCCTCGAGGCTGCGGTGGGCGCCTAAAGCTTGCCAGATCTGCCGAGGCGCCCGCACCCGGGCGACGCTCCGCGCCTACCGGGTC
>DASSZK010000316.1:0-2221 GCA_035702845.1 Acidimicrobiales bacterium | reverse complement strand
AGGGTGAGGGGTCCGGTCGCGCTGCGCCGATCCTGCCCAAGAGAGGTAGGCCTGGAGGACAGTGAGCACCAAGGTCTGGTACTGCGCGAATTGTGGTTACGAGGTAACGACCCGCGGGCGTTGTTACAGCTGCGGTGCACGCCTGATCGCGTCACCGCTCCCTGAGCTCGAGTCCGGGCCCGAGGACGACGAAGTCGGCTACCGCTTGGAGCAGTGGGACGATGCGACCAGGGCCGGGCTTATAAGGGAGCTGGTCCGGGTCGGTATAGCGCACCGCTTCGAGGACGACGAGCTGGTGGTGCTGTCCATGGACGAGCCCGAGGTGGACAAGATCGTTGCTCGGGTGACCGGCCACGCGTCGGGTGACGACGACGATGCCGAGGATGCCCTCGCTCCTACGGGTAACGCCGGGCCTTCTGCGGAGATTTACGACGCGGCCAGCCGCTTGCGGGCCGACCCGACCGATATGCAGGCAGACGGTGCGTTGAGCGAAGCATCGGCGTTGCTTTTTGCCTCGGATTACCTGGTCAACCTCGACGACGACCAGCTGGCAGCCGTGGGCCGGGTAACGCGCCGGCTGCTCGGTGCGCTGGGCGCCGACGAAGCGCTGGAGGAGGAGATACGCCATCAGGCCGAGGTTCTCTGCCGGCTGATCGCCCCCAGTGCCGGCCAGGAGCAGACCGAGCAGGAGCAGGCCCGGGCGAAGACGCGCCTGGAAGCCTCGGCCAGGTCACGCGGCCGGGTCGTGGAGCTGCCTCAATCCCAGGTGACACCCGGTGGCGAGATGCCCGCCCCCCCGGGGACCAGTGGCGAGCCTGGCCAGGCACTCGACGGCGATCTCGAAGCCGCCGGGGAAATTGCGCCCGGCCAGGTGGCTGTCGCCGCCGGCGGGGCAATCGGGGGCCTTCCGGCCGACAGGAGCGGTGACATCGACCTCGGCGACGAAGAAGAGCTGGACGATGAGGAAGAGGAGACAGGCGAGCTCGTCTTCGAGTTGGGCGAATGGTTGCCGGAGCAGAGGGTCGAGCTGTCGTTGCTACTGGAGACTGCCGGCATCGCCTACAACTGGGACGGTCCGGACCTGACGGTGGCCGAGGAGCGCGAGGCTGAGGTCGAAGCGCTCTTCACCCAGGTGCACGGCCTGGCGGACGACGATGACGAGGCGCGCTACCGGGCGATCGAGGAGCTGTTCGGTTCGGTGGACCGGTTGGCAAATGACCCCGACAACAAGGACCGCCGCCAGGCCTTCTTGCATGCGGTGGGGGCAGTGGACCTGCCCACCCCCGTCGGAGTGGACGACACGTACTGGTGGAGGGTCCGCACGCAGGGCCACGCCCTGGTGGCGGCGCTGGAGCATGACCGCACGGACGAGGTGGCCCGCGACGCCGCCCTCCTGGCTGAGATGCTCCACGAGATGGTTTAGCCAAAGGCGCCATCACTCATGGCCCGCTTCGGGCTACTGCTCGCTCCCGGTGCCGGGGCGGGCAGTGACCAACCGGGGTTGGTCGCCATCGACGAAGCCGTTACCGCTATAGGTGGGGTCGTAAGGCGGATGGATTTTCCCTACCGCCTCGAGGGCCGGCGGGCTCCGGACAAGCCTCCAAAGCTCATCCGCTCGGTGCTGGAGGAGGCGGCCGCCCTCAGCAGGCAAACCGGCTTGACCCCGCAACGCATATACCTCGGCGGCCGCTCGATGGGTGGGCGGATGTGCTCGATGGCAGTGGCACAAGGCCTCCAATGTGCAGGGCTCGTGCTCGTCAGCTACCCCCTTCATCCTCCGGGCAAGCCGGCGTCTTTGCGTACCGCGCACTTTGGTTCCTTGACGTTGCCGTGCCTGTTCGTCTCGGGGGCCAGGGATGCCTTCGCTTCGCCAGACGAGCTACGCCTGGCGCTCGCGGGGGTACCCGGACCGGTCACGACTGTCTTTGTCCAAGGTGGCGACCACGGCTTGCGCCGCAAAGAACAAGATGTGGCCGCCATAGTGGCGGGTTGGTTGACCGAGCGGGTTCATTAAACCGAGCCCGTTTGCCCGGAGCTACCTGCTAAACATCGATCACGGTGCCCATCGCGACTGTGGTGTCGTTAGGCAGGCGGAAAAGGCGTGCCGGGTCGGCAGCGTTGTGCGCCATAGTAATGAACAGGCGTTTACGCCAGGTGGCCATGCCCGGCGACCGGGTGGGGCGCAGCAGGGCACGCGAGAGGAAATAGGTGATGCCACCCT
>DASSZK010000413.1:0-20887 GCA_035702845.1 Acidimicrobiales bacterium | reverse complement strand
CCCTCCGACATGGCTACGGCCCTCGCCCACGTGCAGCAGCCCGTTCCCGACATCGGCGGGGAACGCCCGTCGTTGCCTCCCGAGCTCGTGTCCGTGGTCTCCGGGCTACTCGTAAAAGACCGAGATCGTCGCATCGGCTCGGCTCTGGAGCTCGGTGGAGCTCTTCAGACGGTCAGGTCACGCCTGGGCTTGCCCTCGTCTGAGCCGGGGGCCAACCTGCGAGTCGCTGGGCCCCGGGCTGGGGCCCCACAGGTCCCCGGTTCAGCTGGTGAGGTCCCCACGAGCGGCGCGGTGCCGACGGGCAACGGCAAGGGACGCGCTCACGCCAACGGGCTTGCTGCAGCAGGAAATCGTGTTGCAGTGGGTGACAAGGCGGGGGCGGCTGCCAAGCGCGGCGGCAAAGCCGCCGTGCACGCCGGAGCGCCTGGTAAAGCGCGGCGCGCCCCGGGTCATGAGGACAGGACGCTCCTCGATCGCGGGCGGGCGCCGTCGCCCATGCCGGTCAAGCGGCGCCGAGCGCGTACGGGGACTGTGGTCGTCCTCCTCTTACTGGTGGCCGGCGCCGCCGTCGCCGTGGCTGTACTGACTACCGGGTCGAGGCCAGGGTCTCACGGCAGTGGTCAAGGCTCGGTTGCCGGCAACAACCCGGGCTCGTCCGCTTCTCCTAGCGGTGCGCCCTTGAAGGTCACGGCAGTCAGGGAGCTCACTCAGAACGGCCTGGGCCCCGACCACGTCTCCATGCTGCCCAACCTCATAGCGCCCGGAGCGAAGGGGGGGTGGACGAGCTACATATACCGCGGTCCAGACTTCGGCCACTACGGGGGTCTGGGCATCGTGTTCCAGATGTCCGGTGACCCGGTGGTGCACTCCGTTCGCGTGACGACGGCAACCTCGGGCTGGTCTGCCGAGGTCTTCGCCGGTCCCAGCGATGCAAGCACTGTCGCGGCCTGGGGTGCGCCGTTAGCGCGCCAGAGCGACATTGCGGGTAGTACCACGTTCTCGCTCGGAGCTAAGAAGGCGGAGTGGGTCCTGTTGTGGATGCTCGACCCCGGGCCGACCTATCACATAACGCTCAACAAGGTCGTTTTTCACTGAACACGGGGGCGAGCCGCTAGTCTGCCCGGCATGCCCGACCCCGCCAATGAAGGCCCTCCTCTTCGAGGGGCCAGTGGGGCCACCGCAGTGAGCCCCGGCTCAGGCGGTGCCACCACCGACTGGGCCTCCGAAGCCACCGTCGCTGCCCCCGCCGACTGGGTCTCCAATGCGACCGAGAAGGTCATAGCCGGTGTCGACAAGCTGAAGAGCCGTACGACTCGTCCGGCTGTAAAGGCCATGCGGGCCATCGTCTACGGGATCGCGGTGCTCGTAGCCCTCGTCGCAGCAGTGATCTTCGCCGTAATCGGAGTCGTTCGCATCTGGGATGCCTACCTGCCCATCTCTCCACTGGGTCGTCGCGTGTGGACCGGTTACATCGTCATCGGCGGCCTGCTCTTCCTTTCCGGCGCGGCGCTGCTGTCGCGGAGGCAAGCCAAGAGCCACGGCTCTTGACCTACCGGCGCCGCCGGTTGCCGCACTAGCGTTTGGTCAGGCCAGCTGGGCAACGCGTGTGCGGACGCCCACCCCGTCGTGGCGGGGCTCACCCCGTCATGGTGGAATACGTGAGAGGTGATCTGAGTTGACTAACGCCATGACCGACGAACAGAGCTACCAGGTAGTGATCATCGGCTCGGGCCCCGCCGGCCTCACTTCCGCTCTTTACTGTGCCCGCGCCAACCTCTCGCCGCTGGTCCTCGAGGGTGAGCCCTCCTCCACCTCCGACCAACCAGGTGGCCAGCTCATGCTCACCACCGAAGTGGAGAACTTCCCCGGCTTCCCCGAAGGAGTGCTCGGCCCCGTGCTCATGGGCCAGATGCGGGCCCAGGCGGAGCGGTTCGGTGCGCAGATGGTCGGTGCCAAGGCTTCGCGCGTCAAGTTCCAAGAAGGGGGACCGCATGCCGTTTGGTACCGCAGCCCCTCGACGGGTGAAGAGGTCCAGGTGCAAGCCGAGGCGGTCATCGTGGCCATGGGTGCCCGTTCCCTTCTATTGGGCGTGCCCAGAGAGCGCGACCTGATCGGTCATGGACTGTCCACCTGTGCCACATGTGACGGGTTCTTCTTCCGCGGCCAGCACATCGCCGTGGTGGGTGGAGGCGACTCCGCGATCGAGGAGGCCACCTTCCTCACCAAATTTGCCGAAAGCGTGACCCTCGTGCACCGCCGCAAGGAACTGCGTGCGTCGAAGATCATGCAAGACCGGGCGTTTGCCAACCCGAAGATCCGCTTCGAGTGGGACAGTGTCGTGACAGAACTGCTCGGCGACGCCAAGGTGCAGGGCGCCCGCCTTCGCAATGTCACCGACGGCAGCGAGAAGATCTTGGACGTCACCGGTGTCTTCGTTGCTATCGGGCACGCGCCGAACACCGACATCCTCCAGGGTGAGCTTGAGATGGACGCTGACGGTTACGTTTTGACCAAGGGTGGCACGACGGCATGCAGTGTCGATGGCGTCTTCGCCGCCGGCGACCTAGCCGACCGCCGTTACCGCCAGGCGGTCACTGCCGCCGGCAGTGGCTGCATGGCGGCTATCGACGTCGAGCGCTGGCTGGAAGCTCGTCCCGGTGGCCACTGAGCGCTTGACCTGGCCGAGCCTTTGACCTGGCCTGATATCTGTCAGGAACAAGCGAACCTCATTTGCGGTTGTAGTACAGGACCAGACGGCGAGAGCCGCACCACCCAAGCCGGCAGCCGTACAACGGCGACGTTAAGCCGGTGAGAAAGGATCTTCCCGTGTCTCAGCTCACCACTGCCCTAACTGACGCCACCTTCGACGAAGAGATCGGATCCGCCGACCAGCCGGTCCTTGTCGACTTCTGGGCCGAGTGGTGCGGGCCTTGCAAGCTCATTGAGCCCGTGCTCGAGGAGCTGGCGGAGGAGAACCAGGGGCGGTTGCGGATCGGCAAGGTCAATGTCGATGACAACCTTGAGATCGTGCGTCGTTTCGACGTCATGAGCGTCCCCACGCTTATCTTGTTCAAGGACGGAGAACCCCAGGTCAGGCTCGTGGGCGCTAAGGGCAAGGCGCAGCTTCTACAAGAGATCAGCAAGCACCTTTAGCCCTTCCGATTTCCCTGAGAAGGCAACGCCCGCCTGGCTCCGGCCGGCGGGCGTTTTCTATTCTCCACAAGACTGTGCACAGCTGTGGATTAGGTGCAGGTTGGGTGCTTCTCCACTAGCGGTTGAGGCTCGCAAACCCGGTAGTAGAGGTTTCGACACCCCGGCATAGGCGCGTTTAGGCAGTTCAGAGCTTCGAAGAGTTCCTATGGCCATGAACTACAGGCGCGTAATTCGCCCCCGCCACCGGTGAGATCAATCTTCGACTTCCGGCTCGGTCATGGCCTTGTAGATGCGCTCGAGGTCCTCGAGAGTCGCGAACTCGATGACCACCTTGCCCTTGTTGGCCCCCATGTCGACCCTAACCCGGGTGTTGAGATGGTCAGCCAAGAGCTCTTCTAGCTCGAGGATGCCGGGAGGCCGGAGCTTCGTCTGCTTGGCGGTGCTGGCGACGGCCTCCGCCTCGGTCGCATTCAGGTTGCGCTGGCGTATGGCTTCCTCGACGGCGCGCACCGACAGCTGCTCGGCGACCGTTCGACGAGCCAGTGCCTCTTGGAACGCTCGATCTGGTGTCCCTAGGAGCGCGCGGGCATGTCCGGCGGACAGGCGGCCTTCGGCGACCAAGCGTTGCACGGAGGGGGGCAGCTGGAACAGCCGCAGAGAATTAGTGATGGCCGCACGGCTCTTGCCGACGCGGGCCGACAGCTGTTCATGGGTCAGCTCGAAGTCTTCGAGAAGCTGCTGGTAGGCCGCCGCCTCTTCGAGTGGGTTCAGGTCAGCGCGGTTGAGGTTCTCTACTAGGGCCTGTTCGAGGCTCTCGCTATCGGTGGCGGTGCGGACGATGGCCGGCACGGTCGCGAGCCCCGCACGACGAGCCGCTCGCCACCGCCTCTCACCGGCGATGAGCTCGTACTCCTCGGCGCCCAGCCTGCGCACGAGTATGGGCTGCAGAACCCCAAGCTCGCGGACAGACGCGCTGAGCGACGCCAGAGCCTCTTCGTCGAAATGAGACCGGGGTTGGCGTCGGTTGGGTTTGATAGCCGTCACCGAGATATCGACCAGCGCCCCTCGTTCGCGCGAGGCGTCTGTCGGTATAAGCGCTCCGAGACCCCTACCCAACCCGCTGCGGCGCTCCACCACTTACCTCCTTAGCCAGTTCCCGGTATGCAGTCGCTCCACGAGACGACGAGTCGAACACTGTGATGGGTTGCCCGAAGGACGGCGCCTCGGAGAGGCGTACCGTGCGAGGCACGACCGTGCGGCAGACCCGGTCGCCGAAGTGAGATCGCACCTCATTTACCACTTGCTCGGCCAAGCGGGTGCGGGCATCGAACATCGTCATGATGATGGTGCTGACCGATAGGGCAGGGTTGAGGCTCGCCCTGACTCGCTCAACGTTATTGAGTAGTTGGCCCAGGCCTTCCAAGGCGTAGTACTCGCACTGGATGGGCACAGCCACCTCGCTTGCGGCCGCAAGGGCGTTTACCGTCAGCAGCCCGAGTGAAGGCGGGCAGTCGATAAGGACGAAGTCGAAGTCTTCGATGACGCTGTCGATGGCCCTCTTCAGGCGCATCTCCCGGCTGAATGCCGGTACGAGCTCGATTTCGGCCCCTGCCAGATCAATAGTGGCGGGAACGACGAAGAGGTTGCGGAGATTGGTCGGCTCGATGCAGTCCTCTATCGGCACGTCATGCAGGATGACGTCGTAAACCGACGCTTCGAGGTTGCGCGCATTTACCCCAAGCCCGGTGGTTGCATTGCCCTGTGGATCTAGGTCCACCACCAGTAGCCGGTACCCGAGCTCAGCCAGAGCCGCTCCCAAGTTGACAGCCGTAGTTGTCTTGCCGACACCGCCCTTTTGGTTGGCTATAGCGAGGACCCGGGGCAGCTCGGGGCGGCTATTCGCCCCGCTCGCCAGCCCGTAGTCGTGGCCGAGTTGCTCGGCCGTCTCCTTCAGCCGGTCAAACTGTGGCCCCAGCTCCTCGGCCGGCGAGCCGGCACCGCCTGTCTGGAGGGCAGTCCCGTCCTGATCGGGGCGCTGATCTGGCGCGCCTCGATCGACCTCTTCTTCACCGATCTCTGTCATTACGATCAATATCCTGGCGCCACCGGGGTTGGATGGGCAAGCACGGTTTACGGAGGCTTTCCCCCTCACCCTAAATCCACGATGGCTTTCGAGAGGGGTTATATCTCTCGTCCTGCCCCGGGCGGTCCCCGAATAGGGCTGCGGAGCGAGTAGACGGTGCCGGTTGCCCGTTGCGCGCATTGCCCGCTGTTTCACGTGAAACAGACGCCGGCCTGCTCCTAAGCCGATCGCGGCTAGTGACGAAGCCGGCGATTGGCATTTGGCCGACCCACTGGCTCAGGGGCTCAGGAAGGGAGGGGCTGCGGCCGATTGTAAGTCGTGCGGTCTAACAGGAGCACCTTGCTGGCGTCGCGGGCACCGGTACGCGGCTCGATCGACCCCGGCGGTGGGTACTCATGTTCTGTCTTCGGCTCGCGAGAGAAGCTCTCAACTCAACTTGGCCACCGAGGGAAGACAACGTCTCAGAGCGTCACGAGCAGGTCGTTGACGCTGACGTGGGAAGGGCGAACTGCATGAGGGCGCGGCAAGCACCTCGCGCACGGCACACGTGCAGGGTGTGGGCTCTTATGGCCGCTGCGGTGTTCTCCGGTCTGCTCACCGGTGGAGTCGGCCGGCCGGCATGGGCGTTCTTTACCTCCGCTGTCTCCGTAGCTGGGAACACCTTCTCTGCTGCGACGAGTTTTCCTACCTATCCCCAGGCCGTAGAAGCCGACAGCCCCATTGCTTACTACCGTGAGGACGACAGCGCTGGCTACGACACCGCAGCCGACAGCGAAACAGCTGGCCCAATGGGTGCCTATGGGCAGGTGGCAACCCCTACCACGATCTGGAGCTTCGACGAGGGCAGTGGCACCACGACGGCGGACCTAGCCGACGGCGCCAGCACGGCCGATCCGGGCACCCTAGAGGGTAGTGCGGGGTGGACGACCGGCCAGGAGGGAGGCGCCGTCAGCCTCAATGGCACGAGCTCGTACGTTCAGGGCGCGGGTAGCTCGATCGGGACGAACTACTCGTTCAGCGTAGGGGCGTGGGTGTACCTGACCGACACCGCCTACACCACGGACACCAATGTCGCTCTCAGCCAGGACGGCAGCAGCGTAAGCGCCTTCGAACTCGGCTGCTTCGCCGGAAAATGGGCTTTCTCGATGCCGGCCTCGGATTCGTCTACCGCGACGGTAGCGACGGTCACGGGCGACCCGTGCAGCACCAGTAGCTGGACGTACCTGTCGGCAACCTACCAAGCGACAAGCGCGTCGGGAGCCGCCCCGGTGATGGCGCTCTATGAGAACGGCACGGAGGTGGCGAGCGGCGGTGGCAGGGCGGCGGGCAGTGAGTGGGTGAGCACGGGGCCGTTCGTGGCCGGGGCGGCCTGGGCCGGCAGTCGCGTCGACTTTTGGCACGGTGACATCGACGATGTCAGCACCACTTTGAGGGCTGTGTATGGCCGCCGCACCCTTGGCACCGACTCGGAATGAGCGGCCCCGTTAGTCGCGTTGGCCGAACACATCAGCGGACCGGTCAAAGCAGACCTAATCCCAGTCCTCGACCGGAGGGCGGAAGGTTCCCTGTCACGGAGCCTGGCCAGCATTACGTTGCAGCACCCGCGGGCCAATAGGGCGCTGAAGTAGTCGGTCCACCCAACCCCTAGCTGAGCCCTCGACGGGCGGAGCGGGGACTGTGAGATCAGAGAGGCAGCGGTTTGCACCAGGACGGCGCCCGTAAACGGCTGGTAGGTAAGCATCCACCACTCGCCAGGCCGCCACGTCAGCATTGGCCAAGGGAGCGACGTGGAGGTACGCGATGCTGAGGCAAGGCAGGAACGAGCGCTGCTCGTGCGCGAGCGGCAAGAAGGTGAAGTTCTGCTGGAAGTCTTGGCGCGGCCCCTCGGGCGGACGCGCTCGACGAGGCCTCTATCGCCGTCGCTCTGCGTGAGAGCCACCTGACCCTCATCGGCGCGACCGCGAGCCGCCGGGTCGATGAGTACCTCGGGGAGCTGGTGGAGCTGCCCTCTCACTTCCCCGACCTGGGTGGTTGAGCTCCACTGGCTGGTCGACCTCCCCCCCGAGGCGCTGCTGCATGCCTGCGCCACCGGCTACGTCCAGGTCATAGACGAAATGGTGCCCAAGGTGGCCCAAGCTTGCCAGGCTGTCGCCCAAAACGGCGAAGCGCTGTTCCCCAGCGACGACTTCGCTGACCCCTACACCAGGAGGCGCTTCGGCCAGCCATGTCCTTGCGCGGGTGGTGGCCACTGCAATGCTCTTGCAGTCCCACGAGGGCCTCTTGGACCGCGGGCCACCGACCGGTATAGCGCCACCTCGCCCGGCTGACAGCGGCCGGCGTGCACACCGGCTATGAGGCTTTTAGAACAGCGGCCGTTTGACTGGTACGCCGGTACGCCGTGGGTACCGTTCGGGGGCAGCCGCCACCTGCACCAGCCGGGTAACAGTCGCCGGGACGCCATCGTCAAGGTAATGGTGGGTGGAGTGGTACTTGAGGCCAAGTTCACTGGTACCTGCGGTTGGCCATCGCCCGGGCCCGTCGTCTGGCGGTCCAGCCACAAGTAGGCTCCCACCTGGGTGCAGGAGCGGCGCGGCGCATTCGGCTGTAGGCCCCGGAGGAGAGAAACCTCGAGCCGTGACCAGGTCGCAGGTACCGCGCAGGCCCGAGCGCCCCACCTCCTCGGCCCGCACTGCCAACACCTGGCAGCGCGCCTTGGCTCCCAGGGCGATGACGGCCTGCTCCAGCCAATGTGCTCGGCGGAGGTTGCTCTCGACGAGCGACCATCGCGACTCGGGCCAGAGGTGGACCAGCACCAGTGCGGGCACGCCCCCACCTGTGCCGAGGTCCGCTGCTACGGCGGGCGGTTCTTCTGCGGCAGCGACGAAGGCGAAGCTGTGCGCGATGTGGGCAGCTACGGGGCCGGGCCCGAGGAAGCCCAGGACCCTCGCCTCTTCCAGGAGCGGGGCGAGGGTACTTGCGGTATTACTCTTCGCTGGCTGCGGCAGCAGCATTAGCTGGCTGCGGCGCCGACGGCAGGATCACGACGCGGCGGGCGGGTTCTTCACCCTCAGACGCAGTAACCACTCCGTCCATACCGGTAACGGCGTCGTGTACAACCTTGCGGTCCGCGGCCGACATGGGCTCAAGAGCCCTCTTTATGCCCGATGCCGCTACTTCGGCAGCTTGTTGACGCGCAAACCGGGCTAGGGCCTCAGTGCGTCGCCGGCGGTAACCGTTGACGTCAACGGTGACTCGGGCGTCGAACTGAGCACCTTGGCGCTGCAGCACGGTGCGCGTGAGCTCCTGGAGAGCAGCGAGCGTGGCGCCCTTGGGGCCGATCAGCACACCGAGGTCCTCACCGTTCACGTCCACGTCGATGCTCGCGTCGGTGGCGGTGGAGCTGACTTCAGCGCCCAGCCCCATCTCCTGCAAAAGGCCTCGGACAAACTGCTCCGCTGCTTGTCTCTGCTCTTCAGTGGGGGCCGTCGTAGTCACGGCGTCGACGCTACCGCTTTCTCCTGAGCCCGTCGTCCCACCTTGGTTGGAACGCGAAGAACCGGAGCGGCGCCGGCGAGGAGCCGCAGCCTGGGGCGCTTGACTTTCGTCGTCTGGTTCAGCGCTCGAGCTGGGACGGTTGGTTGGACGGCTAGCGCTTTCAGGCCGGGCCTTGGTGGGTTCCGGGCTGGGCCCGGCTCCCGTAGGGGCGCTGTCGTTAGCGGCTCGGGTGCGCCGGCGGTCCCGCCGGTCGCCTTTGGAACGGGGGTAACGAGGCTGAACGCGCGCCCGCACCCTGGCTTCTTCCTTGATACGGCCAAAGAGACCGATCTTCGGTTCCGCCACTATCTCGAAATCCGCGTCCGACTCGTCCACGCCCAGCTCGTCCAGAGCAGCCCTCTTGGCCTCCTCGATGGTCTTACCGGTGGTCTCCACCCACTCCATGTCTTGTTATCTCCCCTTGCGTCTGCGGTTGCGGTTCTGTGGCGCGCCAGTTGCTCCGCCAGCGGCGACGTTGCCGCCCGGGAGCTTTCCAGAGCGGCCGTTTCCGCTGGATCCTGGTTGTCGCGCTCGGCCGTTGCGGCCGTCGCGCACATCTAGTACGGGTTGCTTTGCGGCGGCGGCGGCTCCTTCAGCCCGGCGCCGGTTGCTCTGTTCCAGCTTCGCCTCGATGACGCCCAGGTCTTTGGCGTCCTTGTTGACGAGGGCCTTGACCTGAGGGTCGAACTTGTACATCATCCACTGCTGGCCGACTCTGAACAACGCCGACACGGCGTAGTACAACACCAGACCGGCTGGCAGCCTGATGCATATGAGGCCGAAGAAGATGGGGAAGATGCGCATGAAGCGCATCTGTGGGTTTGCCTCCTGGCTGCGGGCCACCATCGGGTTCAGGTTGGTGATCTGGACCTGCTGGTAGTAGTTGGCGGCCACCATGATCAACAGCAAAAAGAGCGTCCCGAAGATCTGTCCCGCGCCGAGGTGGTGCTCAATGGCCGCTATGGCGTTGGTACCCAGGTTGAGACCCCAGGAGTGGATGCTCGCGCCCTTGCCCGGGTACAGCGAGTGAGCCGGGGCGCTCGCCACCAAGTCTTTGAACATCTTGGTCTTCTTGCTCAAGTAGAGCGGGTCTGCAAAGCAGGAGGAGCCCTTTTTGGCGTTGCAGTGGACGTGCGTCAACCCGCTGATAACGCGGTAGAGCACATAAAAGAGCGGGAGAGGGATGAGGCTCGGTAGGCAGCTACCGAACGGGCTGACGCCCTCCTCCTTGTAAAGCTCGGTCAGCGCCTGGTTCATGGCGAGGCGGTCGTTCTTGTGCTGTTGCTGCAGCTGCTTGAGCTTGGGCTGTAGCGCCTGCATGGCCAGCATGGACCGAGTCGACTTGAGCGTGAGCGGCACTACCAGGACCATGAAGGTGAGGCCCAGCATGATGATGGCGAACGCGTAGTTCGGGATGAGCGAGTAGAAGCCGGCTAGTACCCAGCCGACCAGGTTGCTCAGAGCTGTCAATGTGAGGGCCTCTCCACTAATGCGGTGCTACCGGGGGCATCGGGTACCGGGTCGAAGCCGAACGGGCCGCCGGGCCGGCAGCGCAGGAGCCGCCGGGCGGCGAGGTAGACGCCGCGCCCTGCCCCGTACTTTTCTATTGCCTCTGCCGCGTACTGCGAGCAGGAGGGAACGAACCGGCAGGCTGGCGCGCGGTACCAACTGAACAACCGCTGGTAGCCGTGTACGGCCACTAAGAGCAGCCGCGTGAATGCTGATCGTCGTGTAGCAGCCCTCATTCGGGTGCCTTTCGTTGCGGAGCCGCTGCCTGGCTTGAGGCCGCGCGTCGTGCCAACGACGAAAAAGCTCCCGTCAGGCGAACGCTCGCTTCGTGGTAGCTGAGCTGGGCGGCTTCGGGCATGGCCCGGACCAGGTACACCCCCGGCTGCAGCTGGACGCGCAAACGCACCACCTCCTTGAGGCGGCGGCGTAGCCGGTTGCGGGTAACGGCGTTCCCGACCTTTTTGCTGATGGAAAACGCGAGCACCGGAGGCTCGGTCCCCGGAGCGGCGGCAAAGGAGACGACGAGAGGGCCGTTGCGGGCCGTCACCGCGCTCCTCAACTGGGCAAACGAGGATCTCCGCGGTGCGCTCCACCTCAAGCTGCCAGGCGGTTCCGGCCCTTCAGGCGGCGCGCCCGCAAGACTGCGCGGCCCGCTTTGGTGGCCATACGATGACGGAACCCGTGCCGCTTGGCGCGCCGACGGTTGTTCGGTTGGAAAGGACGTTTCACTCCATTTGCCTCCTGGGTAGGGCCTGCAGCCGTAGGGCTCTTGGCGCCGCTGCTCAGGCACCCTGCCGAGGAAGTGGCACCTCGCAGGGCAAACCGGCACGCGTCAGCCAGCCCAGGGCCACGGCCTGCCCCACCAGAGTAGGCGACGACGGTCCTTTCATGCCACAGGGCACCGGCCCCATGGGGTGCGCAGGCACTCGATCGCGATGGGGCGGCCCGCCGCCCAAAGGGCCGGGGCGGTATCGTGCGCCTGTGACGGCGGACGGGCATAGCACGCAGAGGCACGGCCCAGGCAGGCACGGCCCAGGCAGGCACCGGGGGGTGCACGGGTGAGCGTCCCGCCCCCTGATGCGTGGCCGAGCCCACCTGTGGTACCGGATAGGGCCCACAGCGCCCCTGAGTACCCCGATGGACAAGGTTGGCCTCCCGCCCGCAGTACCGGCGGAGGCTCCGGCGCGGGCTCGCTCCCGGGCGTCGCGGCGGCATGGGCCATCCCTGGCTGGGTGGCAAGTCTTGTGTTCGGCGGCCTCCTGGCCGCCGTTGGTGCCCACTTCTCGGGCACCAACGGCGCCCTCACCCAGGTCCTCGGCGAGATCGGCCTGTGGACGGGGATGATCGGCACGGTGCTACTGGTCCTGCGCCGCTACGCCACCGGGAGCCTTGTCCGTGACCTCGGCCTGCGAGCCGAACCGTTGGATGTCCTATGGGGCCTGGTGGCCGCCGGTTGTGCCCTTGTGTTGTCGCTCGTGGTGGCGGGTGCCTTCGCCCACACGCGCTATGCGGGGTCCAACACGGCGATCCTTTCCCACCAAAAGGGCCACGACCTGGGCTTGGTAGTCGTCTCTCTCCTGGTCTCTCTCGGGGCTCCCTTCTTCGAGGAGATCTTTTTTCGTGGCTATCTACGCAAGTCGTTCGAGCCTGCGTTGGGGGCCAATGGCGCCGTGCTGGCCCAGGCCGCCTGTTTTGCGCTCGCCCACCTCGGAGAAGTGCAAGGGTGGGGCAACGTCTCGGTGTTGGCGGCCCTCTTCGTTGTAGGTGCCGTCCTGGGCTTTACTGCCAAAATGACCGGTCGTTTGGCCGGCGGTATGGTGGCCCACGGATTGTTCAATCTGGTAGCCGTGCTGACGGTGGTCTGACCGCTCCGGTTGACCAGCTCGGCACCGCCAGACGACGCCCTGAACAGGGTCAGTACAGTGCAGCGTCGGTACGGGGACGGAGGTCCGGGTGACAGCTCTTCCATACGGGACGTCGAGATCGGGAGCCGACGGTATTGCGGCCGACGGTATTGCGGCCGGCGGTATTGCGGCCGGCGGTATTGCGGCCGGCGCCCCCTTGCGAACCGACCCGGGCCCTACGGACCAGTCCGGCGATGATGTGCCGGCCGAGATGCACCCCCATACGGAGCACCATCACCGCAATGTCCAGGGAGGGGCGGCACGTGCTGCCGTGTTCGGTGTGAGCGACGGGCTCGTCACGAACGTGTCGCTCATCCTGGGTGTGGCGGGCGGTCAGGCAGGGGCCAGCTTCGTCCGCTTGGCCGGTCTCGCAGGCTTGCTCGCCGGTGCCTTCTCCATGGCGGCAGGCGAGTATGTCTCGATGTCGGCTCAAAGTGAGCTCCTCCATAGGGAGCTCGACATCGAACGCCGGGCGCTGCACAACGAGCCTGAAGCGGAGCAGGAAGAGCTTGCTCAGGTCTACCAGCGCCGGGGGCTCAGCCCCGAGGCGGCGCGCAGCCTGGCCGAGATGATGATGAGGACACCCGAGCTGGCTCTGCAGGCCCACGCCCGTGAAGAGATCGGGGTCGATCCCTCCTCCATCGCCTCGCCTTACCCGGCGGCCATCTCTTCCTTCGCCAGCTTCTGTGTGGGCGCCGTCGTACCCCTCATGCCGTGGTTCTTCATCGGCGGCACGGCAGCCGTGGTCGCCTCCGTCGGGCTTGTAGCCGTGACGGCGGTCATCCTCGGTATCCTGCTCGCCCAAGCAACGGGGCGCCCGGCTTGGCGCAGCGCGGCACGCCAGGTCCTCGTCAGTATGCTCGCTGCTGGTGTCACGTACGGGGTTGGGAGGCTGGTCGGGGTGGGTGTGCGGGGTTGAGCCCCCGACAGGGGCCATACGCTGCACGGGGGCGGCTGTAAGCCCGCTCAACATCCCCGCATGAGCCTCCTCGCCTCCGCCGCACCGGTTACCACCCTCTTTTCGGCTGACCGCGGCGTGGTCTACCAGGTCCTCGTCTGGTTCGGTGTAGGACGGTCCGCCGCTCACGAGATCGGCATCCTCGTTACCGAGCCCCTCGTTGCCATCGTCATCCTGGTCGTCGCCTGGGTGCTGGCCCGCCTCGAGCGGCGGCTCTCGCTGCGGATCGTGGCCTCCCTGCGCCTCGTGTCCCCGCTGGTACAAACGACGCCGAGGGGTGGGGACCGCGCCCGCACCATCGCCGGCGTCATCTCTGCCCTTTTCAGGGTCGTTATCTGGGTCACGGCGGTCCTGGTCGTACTGGGCCAGTTCGACGTCCACCTGACTGCGTTCGTGGCCACGGCGACCGTTATCGGTGCGGCCCTCGGGTTCGGTGCTCAGACTCTGGTGAAGGACTTTTTGTCGGGCGTCCTCATCATCGCCGAGGACCAGTACGGCGTCGGCGACACCATCGAGGTCAACGACACCATCGCCACGGTCGAAAGCGTCACGCTGCGCGTGACGAGGCTGCGTTCTTTGGACGGGGTGGTCTGGTACGTCCCCAACGGCGACATCCGCACCGTCGGGAACCATTCCGAGGGTACGAGCCAGGCCGTCATCGACCTACAGGTGCCGGCCGGTACCGACCTTCACCGGGCAGGCCGCCTCGCCGAGGAAGAAGGCGCGGCCATGGCGGCGGACCCGGAGTGGGCACGAGAGCTCATGGCCCCTCCTGTTTTCTCAGGCGTCCAGGACGAGGCCGCCGACAGCGTGACGCTTCGCATCCTCGCCAGGACGCCACCGGGCCACCATTTCCGCGTGGCCCGGGAGTTGCGCCTGCGCATCCTGGACCGCCTGGTGCGTGAGGGTGTCGCCTGGGCGCCTGAAGCCCCCGGTGAGGAGGCAAGTGCCGGTCCCGGCTGAAAGAGCCGTGATCGTCGGTGCCCTGCGTACTCCCTACGGCTCCCGGGGGGGAGCGCTCGCCGGATGGCACCCCGTCGACCTCTCAGCCCGTGTCCTCGACGCCCTCGTCGAGACGTGCGCCCTGGCACCGGCGCTGGTCGACAGGGTCATCTGGGCAGCACACTCGCAGGTGGGTGCACAGGCAGCCAATGTGGGGCGCCGCAGCGTCCTGGCTGCCGGATGGCCCGAAACGGTGCCTGCGGCCACGATCGATGCCCACGGCGCGTCCTCGCTGGAAGCGGTACTGGCGGCAACGGAATCAGTGCTGCGCAAAGGGGCTCGTGTGGTTGTGGCCGGTGGTGTCGAGCTAGCCAGCGCCGTACCTCTGGGTGCCGCCCTGGCTCAGCCGGCGGTCGGGCGCCCCATGGGGGCCCGCCTGGCTGAGCGCTACCGGGCCGAAGGGGGCATGGCCCCGCCGGGGTTGGTGGCCGAGCACCTGGCGGCCAGCCGGGAGTTGAGCCGCCGGCAGCTTGACGATTGGGCCATAGCCAGCGTGCAACGGGCGCTGGCGTGCGCCGGGACGGCGTCGGACCACCTCGTCAGCGTGGGCCCTGTCCAGAAGGAGCCCTCAGGGGCCGTCCTGGGCAAAGGTCGCAAGCGACCAATCCGACCCCCGGTGCCGTGCGACGAGGCGCTCGTGGCCCCCATGTCCCCGTCGGCTGTGCGGGCCCTGCCTCCGGCCTACCTCGAGGGTGGGGTCGTCACGGCCGCCAACTTCGCTTTGGAAGGCGACGGTGCCGCCGCAGTCGCGGTTACGACGTCGAGCTTTGCGCGGGCCAACGGCCTCCGACCGCTGGCGGCCGTGCTTGGCTGTGGGCGTTCGGGCTGTTCGCCGACCCTGTGGCCCCTCGCCGCTACCGGCGCGACGCGCGCCGCCCTTGACATGGCCGGGCTTTCTCCCGCCGAGATCGGGTGGTGGCGCGTGCTGGAGTCGAGCGCCGCCGCCGCCATTGCCTGGGGCGAGGACATGGGGGTAAAAGACCTCAATCCCGGGGGCGGCGAACTTGCCACTACGTGCCCGCTTGGCGCCGCCGGCGCAGGCATGTTGGCGAGTGCCCTCGGGGGCGGCGGTATCACCGGCAAGGCGGTAGTCGCAGCTGCAGGAGAGCTCGGTGTCGGTGCCGCCTGCATTATCGAGCCCGCGTAGAGGTTACCCACAGCTGTGGATAACTCTGGGGAGTGTCACATGGATGTAACTCGCCCTTAAGGAAAAGTTCGGCCATGGGACGGTTGCCGGTACAGCCCGCGAGCGCTGCTCAGGGCCGGTAGTCGGCGACCACCTGTTGCGCGCCGAGGCCCAAGGCCGTCTCTTTGGAGACCTGGGCACCGGGCGTGGGTGGTCGCGGTAGGCGCATCTCGCGCGTCGTGCCCGCCGGCGCCGCGGGCCTATCGATGCGGCTCACGACCGTGTAGGCGATCAGCACCGCTATCGGTACAGCGAATACGACTGCCGTCAAGGGATGGCCCCAGCCGATACCGCCTGCCCCCTTGCCGAAGCCCATCCAGTCGGCAAAAGAAGCTCCGAGCGGCCTCGTCAGGATGTATGCGGTCCAGAATAACGCGACGGCATGAGAGCGGGTGATCGCGTAAAGCACTCCCGGCACCGCAAAAAGGGCCATGAACATGACGCCCGAGGAGAAGTAACCGAGGTGAAAGGGGGTAGCTGTTAGGTCGCCCACGGCCGTGCCCAATGCAAAAGTAAATAGGACTGTCAACCAGTAGAAAACCTCGCGCCGCGGGTTCATGATGCTGTGGATGGACAAAGTGCCTTCGGCCCTGTACCACGTAACGAGCACGACGGCGAGGCAAATGGCATAAAAAACGCTCGACACCGCGTAGGGGACGCCGAGGCCGAGGTGCAGGACATCGGCCGCCATTGTGCCGAAAACGGCGACGGAGCACACGGCGGCCCAGTATTTGACGGGATGATAAGAGCGGGCGCGCAGTTGCCATGCCATCGCAGCGACAAACAGCACGAACCCGATGACCACCGCCCCGTACTTGTTGAAACCGTGCACCATGGCGTCGGAAAAAGCTTCGCCCATCGCCGTGCTGAGGAGTTTTATCGCCCAGAAGACCGTAGTTATCTGAGCGGGGACCTTCACAGTGTCGTAGGCGCGCCGGCCCAGGTCGGACCATGGTGACGCCACTGCGGAGGTGCCCCCTTGACCCGTAATGCTGGCTTGGCCCGTCGTGCCCGCGTGGTAAGAGCGCCAGCGGTGCCAAATGACAAAAGCGATGGCAAGGACCGCCAGCGCGCCCAGCAGGTACCCGGCATCGCTGAAACCCTTCATCACCGCCTTCCACTGGTGGCCCACGCCGTAGCCGATCAGCGCCATGGCGCCGTCCCAGATGAGCGAACCGATCGCCGTTAGGAGGCCAAAACGAAGGGCCGGGACTTCGGCCACACCGGCGGGGACAGCGACAAAGTTGCGGATGACCGGGAGTAGGCGGCTCCCGAGCACGCCGAAGCGCTGGTGCCGCTGGTACCACGCCTCGGCCCGGTCCAAGTCGTGAGAGCTCAGAAGGACATAGCGCCCGTAGCGTTCCACCAGCGGCCGACCGCCTGCCCGTCCTATGGCCCATGCGATGTACGCGCCCACGACCTCGCCCGCTGCGCCCGCCACGATGGCGCCGGGCAGGCTGAGCGTGCCTTCTGACGCCAGGACGCCGGCGAAGCCCATCGTGAGCTCCGACGAGGTCGGCACGCAGCAGGATTGGAGTACCGACAGCACGAATATGGCGATGTAGCCATAGGATTTGACCAGGCCGGTCGGGCTGAGGAACGCAGCGGTGCTCATCACAGTTCGACGGTAGAGCATGGCTTGGTCTTCGGGCGCCCCCGCGGGATGGAACTACCCCCTAACCCCATCATCCTTGAGGCGGGCCCCCGGTGGTCCTTTGGGTGGGCCCGCCGCCACCACCGCCCACTTGCAGCCACAATGGTCTTGTGGCCAGTACTGCGCCGTCGCCGACCGTAGGGCCGTCGCCGACCGTAGGGCCCCTTGCTGCGTGGGCGAGGGCGGTCGCTCTCGATGCCTCGGTGCCCTACGTCGCCGACGGTTTGCTCGGCGTGGCGTTTGGCGCGGCGAGCGCCGGATGGGCGATCGGCCACACCTCAGGTGGTCCAGGGGTTTGGTTGTTTACCACTCTCCTGGCTGCGCCCTTGGTCGGTCGCCGGCTATGGCCCCGCGCCACCTTCGTCGTCCTCAGTGCCGTCGCCCTGGTCCAATGGTTAACCAGCGTGCCGTTGCCCGCTGACGCCTCGCTGCTGGCCGCCGTGTTCACAATTGCTCTGGAGTGCTCGCGCCGGCAAGCCCTGATGGCTGCGGCAGTGACCGAGGCCGGAGTGGTCATGGCCAGCGCCCGCTGGGCTCTTGGCGACAGCTGGGAGGCTTCGTTCGTCGGGCTATCCGGCCTTGTTGCTGCAGCATTGCTGGCCGGAGCTGTCTTTAAGGCTCGCCGGGCGCAGATAGCCGCTCTTACCGAGAGGGCGGCGCGGCTGGAGCTGGAACGGGACCAGCAAGCCCAGCTCGCTGCCGCGGCTGAAAGGGCGCGGATCGCCCGGGAAATGCACGACGTGATTGCCCACAGCCTCGCAGTTATGGTCACGATGGCGGATGGGGCAGCTGCCAAGTTGAGACGCGAGCCATCCACTCCGACCCCGGCCCCCGTGAGCAGCCCGGCGGTGGCCAGTGCCCGCGAAGCCGTCGAGGCCATCGCCCAGGCGGGTCGCCAGGCGTTGGGCGATACCCGCCGCCTCATCGGCGTCCTGCGCCAGGACGAGCCGGTGGGAGCGCGCGCCCCCGCCCCCGGCCTGGCCGACTTGGAGGAGCTGATGTCCGGGCTGCGGGCGACCGGGCTGGACGCGCAGGTCGAATTTTCCGGAGAAGCATTCGAGTTGGCCCCGGGGGCCGCACTCACGGTCTACCGCTTGGTGCAAGAAGCCGCTACCAACACGCTCAAGCACGCCGTCGGGGCGCACCGATTCCTGGCGCGGGTCTACTTTGACCGCCCGGCGGTGCGCGTCGAGGCACTCGACGACGGGGCTCCGCCGCGTCACACTCCCGGTCCCGGTCCCGGTCCCGGCAACGGCTTGGCCGGTATGCGCGAAAGGGCCTCGCTTTATGGAGGCACGGTCGAGGCGGGCCCGGTGCCGGCCGGCGGCTGGGCCGTCAAGGCGTCCTTGGCAGCCGCTGGTCTTTCAGCGCAGCTGGTGCGTGGCTGAGCCGGTGCCGATCCGCGTGATGCTGGTCGACGACCAAGAGCTCATGCGCCGGGGTCTGCGCATGTTCCTGGAGGAGGAAGACGACATAAGCGTCGTTGGTGAAGCGGCTGACGGCGAGCAGGCGGTCGCCCAGGTGGCGCTGGTAAGGCCTGATGTCGTCGTAATGGACGTACGCATGCCCGTGATGGACGGCGTGGAGGCCACCCGGCGCATCACGCAGGAGCACCCTGGTTCGCGGGTGCTCGTGCTCACCACCTTTGACGTCGACGAGTACGCCTTCAGTGCTCTCCGCTACGGGGCGAGCGGCTTCCTGCTAAAAGATGTCCCCCCGGCGCAGCTGGCTTCCGCCATCCGCCACATCGCCACCGGTGATGCCGTAGTGGCTCCGAGCGTGACCCGGCGCCTCCTAGATGCCTTCGCACACCAGCTGCCGGCACTGGGCCGCTCCGCCGAAGAGGGACCACTCGCTCGCCTCACGGACCGTGAGCGAGAGGTGCTGGTAGAAGTGGCAGCCGGGTTGTCCAATGCCGAGATCGCCCAGCGGTTGTTCCTCTCGGAAGCCACGGTCAAGACCCACGTCGGCCGCATCCTGGCCAAGTGCGGCTTGCGGGACCGGGTCCAAGCCGTCGTCCTTGCCTACCAGACGGGCCTCGTTCACCCCGAGCGCTAGGGCGCGCTCAGATAGGCCATGTCGCCGCTAGGCCCTGTCGACGCCGCGCCCGCTGAGGCGACCGCCCGGGACGGCCGCCCCCTCGGCCGCGGCCAGCTCGGCCCCAGTTACTTCGGCCCCAGTTACTTCAGCTAAGGGCATCTCGGTCGGGCGCACCTTGCCGGGGCGAGTTGCCAGAAAGGAGCCGCCGAGGACGGTTACGAAGCCGGCGGCGCGCCATGGCCCGAAGGACTCGCCGAGCAGGCTGACCCCAAGCAGCACGGCGACTGCCGGGTTGACGTAGGTGACAACCGTGGCCCGCATGGCGCCGACTTCTTGGATGAGAGCGAAGAAGCTGATGAAGGCCAGCACGGTGCACACGGCGGTGAGCCCGACCATGCTGAGCACCACCTCGGCCGACAGCGGGTGCACCGGCAAGCTCGTTGCGGCCAAGGGCAGGTATATCAGGGCGCACAGCACCAGGGATGCCAGCACAACGGTCGGGCCCGGCAGGTCGGACAGGTGGCGTGACAGTACCCACGGGCCAAGCGCATAACCCGTGACGATGACGAGGAACGAGCTGGTAGCCAAGAGGCTCGACCCGCCCATGCCGAAGCCCACCAGAGCTGCCGCCCCTGCTATGCCCAGAGCCAGGCCGGCGAGGCGCCGGGCGCCTATGCGTTCGCTCCCCGTCACCCGGGCGATGATGGCGCTCGCTATGGGGACCAGGCTGACCAGCAGCCCCGACACCGAGCTGGAAACCTTCTTTTCAGCGCTGAACAGGAGCCACCAGGGGATGGCTATCTCCACCACGCTGTAAATCACGATCGGCTTCCAATGGCGCAGGAGCGGCGCCAGGACGCCGCGGCGGGCGAACAACGGCGCCATGAGGAGGGCGCCACCGCCGGTGCGCACGAACACCAGGAACGCCGGCGACACCTCGCGCACCGCCACCCGGATCAACAGGTAGGGAAGGCCCCAGATGATGCCGAGGGCAACGAACAAGAGCCAGCCCCGCTTCGACACCAGGCGCGAGGCTAGGCCGTCCCCTGCGCTTGCGCCCGCCGTTTATGGCCAGCCAGCCGTTCGGGAGCAGGTCGCCATTTAGGGCAGCCGGCCATTTTTACGGGTAACAGCCGTTACGAGTAGCCGGGCCAGCGCCGGCCGCGGGGCACGACTTCGGCCGATGCCTCGTTGCCCCAGGTCACCCAGCCCGGTTGGGGGTACCGGGCGAACAGTTCGAGGTACGGGCCCGGGGAGCACGCCTGCACCAGGGGGTAGAGCTCGTCGGGCTTGCGGCTGTGCTCCCGCTTGCGGGTCTCGATCACGTTGACCTGCCGCCGGCCCGGCTCAAGGGTCCGTAGCCGCCCGCGAGTGCCGAAGAGCACGGGCTCGGTCACATTGCGGAAATAGAAGCCGACGCCGCGCCCGTCCGGGCCGCCGTCCTTGCGCCGCTTCACCCATACGAGCATGGTCTTGTAGGTGAAGCCCCAAGCCTCCATCACGGCCAACGCCTCTGCCAACAGAGCGTTCGGCGCCCACAGGTAACAGTGGGACTGGGCAGCCGTGACTGCGGGCACGGGGAGGGCGGCGATCTCCTTCCACGACATGGTGTCGTAGCGCGAAAGGCGGCGGTGCTCGGGCGCGACTTTGCCGGTGCGGTTGGCGAAGCGCCACGGCGGGTCGGCCAGTACGGTGCCGAAGGGGGTGCCCCCCAGCTCGGCAAGGTCGAGGTCCGTCACTTGTACAGGGTGGCTACATGTACGGGGCGGCTACCCCGTGCCCGTCAACGCTCTGGCGGGCAGCGGCCACTGCTCAGCGGTACTGGGTGGCCACGGCCATGGCCAGCACGACGCCGCCGAGGCCA
>DASSZK010000127.1:0-10248 GCA_035702845.1 Acidimicrobiales bacterium | reverse complement strand
CAGAGCGGCCCGCACCAAGGCTCTGATTGCCGTGGCAGCATCCGCTGACGGCTCCACGAGGAAAGGACTGGACAGAGGCGTGGGGCTCCCGATCTCGTAGGTGCGAGCCATGAGCAGCTTCGGCCACAGCTGTCGCATTGGCCCCAGCACCTGTCCCGCTACGGGCACGCGCGTACCCACCAGGTCCAGGTCGTACCAGAAACCCGGGCAAGCGGCTACCAGGCCGTCTCCCCCGGAACTGCGCGCCACTACCGGCCGGGACCGGAACCCGGGCAGCTCTGCATGTTCCCAAGCGTCGAGGTAGGCATACGCCAGGACGTCGTTGCCGGGCCCGAGCAAGTCGTCCCAACGCCCTTGCCCGACGGCGGCCAAGCCTTCCACAGCCTGGGCCGAGATGGGCCCAGCGACCCCGTGGCTGGCCGGCCGGGGCTGCAACGCCCGCGCCAGCGCTCCTTCCTGAGCTACACCGTTCACTTCGCCGCCTCCGTCATCCCCGTCCCAGTGCCTGTCCCCGTCTATTGCCTGTCCCCGTCTATTGCCTATCCCCGTCCGACTGCGCCTGGTACATGAGCCAAGTCGTCGGGTAGCCGCCTCACCGAGCGGGCTCCCACCAGTGCCACCCCTAAAGGCATCCAGTAGGTGCAAACCCGCTGTACCAAGGTGGCCAACAGCGCGGGCCCGAGCGGCACACCCACCAACGTCAATGCGTAAGTACTCGCTGCATCGACCCCACCCGCGCCACCCGCCGGCAGCGGGAGCATCGTCGATGCGTAGCCGGTTGCGTAACCGATCACGAGTTGTCCGTACCCGATATCGACACCGAAGGCACGCAGCGCCAGCCATACCGCAAGCAGGTCGCTGCCCCACAACAAAAGAGACCCCGTCGCGCCGGCTGCCAACAACCGCCTCTCTTTCGCAACGTCTCGCAGGAGCACCAATCCACGAAGGGCCGCCGCAAAGGTACGCCGCACTTTCCCGCCCGCGTCCTGCTGCCAACGCTCATGTGCAGGTGAGCTGAGAAAAAGCGCAGGTGGTAGGCACACGACGACCAGTAGGAACCAGGTCAGCTCGAGCCAGATAGGGGCCGGACGCCCTACGCCGATGAGCATCAAGGCGGCCCCGGCCCATGCCATTGCGGCCAAGGCGGCCCACATACCCGTGTTGAGCCCCAGGACTCGCGACCAAGCCCAAGCTGGGCGCTCGTTCATCTTGCGCATGGCCCAGTACTCGCTGCCCAAGCGGCCGGCCGACGTGGCAATGACTGAAGCACCGAACACGGCGATCGTGACTCGTAAGGTGACCGGCAGCGAGGGGCGCGGGCCGCCGTCGACGCCAGCCAAGGTCTTGTACAAAAGCGCGTAGCCCAGGTAACCAATGCTGACGCTGAGGACCGCGGCTACCAACCACCACGGGTTGGCCCGGCGCACGGCGTCCTCGAGCTTTGAGTAGTTGGCGGCCTGCCCAATCAGGAACCAGGCCCCGGCACCGAGCAGCGCAGCCAACGCGATCGAGATGACCACCTGCCGGCGGTGCCCGGTCCCGCTCGTGCGCAACCGCGGGGCTTCTTCGTCGCCTTCTGCGGCCGTCCACGCCATTTACCGCCTTTTTTCCCACCCCCGGCCGCCAGCATGCGAATGACGGGCGGCCTCCAGGCCCACAGGCAAGAGGGGCCCGGCACTCAAGAGGGCCGGACCGAAGGAGCCCCGGAATAAAGGGATCAGGCAGAGCCGATGATGGAAGGCGCCGAGCCCACGAGAAAAGAGGTGCCTCCAAGTACGTTCCCGGGCTCGGGCGGCGCGGCAAGCCCGTCGCAAGGGGTGCACAACGTAACCTCGAAACCCGCACACCGCACCAGCGCAGCCACGAACTCGCGTCCACTGACGTCATTTTTGCGCACCTCGGAAGCTACGACCGTCCCGTGCAAGCGACAGTAGGCACCAGGGTCGCCGAACAGGCCGTAGGCCAGGAACGACTCGGCCGAAAGGCGCATGGGCTTGCCCGCGGCACCGCGCACATGGCCCTGGCGCCGGCCCGTACCCTGGCGCGACCCGACCAGGCTCGACGCGGACCGGCCAAAGGCTCCCGCGTCGCGGTGCAAGCTCACCTCGGTGCCGAGAGCGACCAACGCTACCGGGACAGGTCCAGCATGCCCATCGCCGGCCAGGAACCGCCGTTCCTCGAGCTCGAGAGCGGCCCTTGTGAGCGTCTCGCCCTGATCGTCGACGACGTCTGCCTCGACTACGTCCTCAGTCATCGGCCGCAGCCCGCCCAGGCGCGCACCGACGGGGCCCGCGTAGGACGGCAACAGCTCGAAGGGCTCTCCTCCTCGCAGGCCGATGACGAGCCTGGCGCCGCTGGCATCCTGCCATCGACGGACCTCGACGTCACCGGCCACACCCAAGACAGCACAGGAGGGGAGCAGGCGCGCCAACATCTCGTCGAGCTCCGCCTCGTCGGAGACACCCAAGCCAATGCAGTCCAGGTTGGAGACCATTCGCTAAAAGGTAGTGCCGGGCAAAGGCGAGCCCCTTGAGGGTGGCGCCGCAGACGAGGCCGCCAAGGTGCTCAGCCAGTCACTGGTCAGCGGGTGCCAGCAGGAGCGCGTCGTGCCCACCGTTCGCGCGCCGAGCAGTTTTGGAGCGGTACATGGCCGCGTCTGCGTCACGGAGCACATCCTCGGCACTGGAGTAACCCCCGGCGCTCGTGGCTATGCCGATACTCGCCGTGACCCGCAATCGCGCCCCATCGATCTCGTACGGCTCGTCGAGGTCCGCTCTTATGCGCTCGACAGCCCGGCTGACGGCATTCGGGCGCCCCGCCCCGACGAGAAGGGCAGCGAACTCGTCACCGCCCAGCCGGGCCGGCGTGTCTTGTTGGCGTAGCCGCCGGGCAAGACGTTGGGCCACCTGTTCCAACAACTTGTCACCGGCCAAATGACCGAAGGTGTCGTTCACTGCTTTGAAGCCGTCCAGGTCCAGCCAGACAACCGCATAGCTGTCGTTGGGTGAGCGCCGAGAGTTCGCCATGGCTTGGCGCAACCTGTCGAGGAAGAGCGCACGGTTGGGTAGGCCGGTCAGGCCGTCGTAAAGGGCCTGGCGCGACAGCTGGGCCTCGAGCGCCGCCAGCTCGTCATTGCGCTGGCGCAGGGACGTCGCTACGGCGTCGTAGTCGAGCGCCTGTCCAAGCAAGGCGGTCCAGTGAAAGAACGTGTCGTGGCTTATGAGCTCAGGGTCGTTGCGGACTACTAGGGAAAGGAAACCCCAGTTGGACGCGCGCGTGCGCAAAGGCATGGCGAGCAGCAACGAACCGGGGTGGGCGGTCGCAAAGTCTGCCATAGCCACCGGCGGGAACTCCGATGGGCTCAATGTGCGCTCGCTGCCCTCGATTTCAATGCCCTTGCTGCCTACCACCTTCAAAGTCCCAGCGCCCAGTACGGTGCCGAGCTCGCCGGGGCCAGGGCCGTCCCAGAGAGCGAGCACCGCCGCCTGCGCCGCGGCATCGGGCAACCAACTGAGCGAGCGAGGGTCGCGCTCGTGTGCCCCGAGCAGGGCCATGCTGACTCCCCATTGCAACGACACGGACCCCGCCAGGCGTTGCCGTGCCGTCGCCTGCTCCAGCACAGGGGCACGAGCCGCCCCTCGCGTGACGTGGTCGAGACAACGTTCGACTCCTTCGCCCGAGCCCTGGGGGGACCCCGGAGCGGCCAGCAACGCGGCCAGCCGGCGTGCCAGGAACGGCACCACCATCGGGTCCTGTCGCCCGTCACCGGTGCACAGTGCGCTGGTGAGCCTCTCCACCCGCAACAATTCGGACGCGCTAGGGGGCTCCAGCGCAGCGCGCACGAGGCACGCTCCGATCTCGGCGGCCCGCGCATGGACTTCGGTGGAGAGCCCGCTCCCGAGCAGTGCCGTCACTTGAGCGGCGAACAGCTCGACTGGGTCGGTCGAGGCGCTGACGACGGTCGTGCCCGCCGTCGGACCGCTGCACCCGCAACTCTGGCGCAGAACGAGCGCCGTGGGCACCATGTGCAGGTACTGCGCGGGGCGGCGCCCGTCGAGCTGAGTGGCGAGGAGCTTGACGGCACGCGCCGCCACGGCCGCCAGATCCTGGCTCACGGTAGAAAGAGGCACCGTTGCCAACTGGGCCTCCGGCATGTCGTCGAAGCCGACTACGGCCACCTCATCGGGGATTTCGTGACCGGCCCCCTCCAGGGCCACCATGAGCCCCAGGGCGTTGTAGTCGGTCCCGGCTACAACGGCCGTGAAAGGCAGGGGCCCGCGCCCCAGTCGCTGCCCCATCTCCAGCCCACCCTCGGCCCGGCTGTCCGAGAGCGAGAAGACAAGGGCCGGCGTCTCGGCACAACCGGCTGCGCGCATCGCTTCGCTGTAGCCGTAATAGCGCTGGCGCACGTCGTGGTTGGACAAGTCCCCGGCGAACGCAATGCGCTCGTGGCCATGCGCCACCAGGTGGGCCACCGCCTGCATGGCTCCGCCGCGGTTGTCAGGGGCCACCGTCACCCATTCGTGGGGCACCTGCGGCCCGCTGATCATTACCAAAGGCTTGCCAAAGCGCTGGGCTGCCTCCAGGTACGTCCGGGGGGCGGAATCGCCTATGACTACGAGGCCGCCTATTCGGTCCCAGCCGAGACCGTGCAGGTCAGGCGGCCCCCCCTCGGCCGCCGAGCGCCAGTCGGCACCCTGGGTCTGCAATGCCAGGGTATGCCCCCCTCGGCGTTCGACCTCGCAAGCCACCAGGCTGACCAGGCTGCCGAAGTACACACCCGCGAAAAGGGCCGACAGTACCCCGACGGTGTAGCCATCCAAGACGCCCGTTACCGGGCGCGCGCCGTGGCCAGTGTCCTGCACACAACCTTTTCGTCACTGGTGCGGCGCCCCATGAACACATGGAAAACAACGCAGGCTTTGACGACTAGCCCGCAAAAGACGAGCGCTTCGCCGTGGCCCCCCGGCAAGCACCGCTCGGCGCTCAAGTGGCACCTCGGCTCCCATTTGCCCCGCTTTCATGACGTCCCACATGGGTAGTAGCGTCCGTTCCGCCCGGCAGCGGGCCGGGTTCTTGGGCAATGGTGGGGGAACCCCGCCCAGGAAGATCATGGAGAAGGGAGCACATGCGCCCCATCGTGACGACCAAGCGCCTGGCGGTAGGGGCCAGCGCCTTACTGGCCGCAGCGCTCGCATTTGAGCCGTCGGCAGTGCAGGCTCAAACCCCTCAGGCCCAGACCCCTCAGGCCCAGACCCCTCAGGCCCAGAGCCCTCAGGCCCAGAGCCCTCAGGCGATGGTCATCGTCCTGAGCCAGCCTTGTCCGGCAACGGGACCTTGCGCGGCGCAGGCACCGGTCCTCGCCGAGATGGCCACGCTGGGCGCCCAAGTGACCGGCACCACCAACCTCGTCGACACCATTGACGCAGTACTGACCCCCGCTCAAGCTCAAACCATCACGTCCTTACCCGCAGTAGCCCAGGTGGTGCCGAACGGGCCCATACCTTTGGGGTCGCCCGTGGGCCACCCGCATGGCCATCAACCGCTCCCGGGGAGCAGCAGCCCTGGACCGCGGCCGCCGGCCCACGGCTTCCCCCAACCTCAGGCTTGCGGCACCGAGCACAACCCGCTGTTGACGCCCGAGGCTCTGCAAAACATCGACGCCCTTCCAGCCCTGTCGAGCGGCGTAAACGGGTCTGGCGTAACGGTCGCGTTCCTGGCCGACGGCATAGACACCGCCAACCCGGACCTGTTGCGCAACCCCGCGTACGGCCAGGGGGGCGCTCCGGTGATCACCAATTACAGCGACTTCTCTGGTGACGGGACGTCGGCGCCGACGGACGGGGCAGAGGCGTTCGGTGACGCCAGCTCCATAGCCGCCCAAGGCAACGTTGCCTACAACCTGTCGCAGTACGTCAACCCGCTGCAGGCAGCCCGCCTTCCCGGGAACGGGTGCTGGGTCAAGATAGTGGGCGCCGCCCCTGGGGCCAATCTCATGGCGCTCAAGGTTTTCGCCCAGAACAACGACACGACCGCATCCGGGTTCCTGCAGGCCATCCAGTACGCCGTCGGCAATGGCGCCAAAGTCATAAACGAGTCGTTCGGTTCACCCAATGTCCCGGACACCACTGATGACTTGATCCGTGATGCCAACGACGCCGCAGTAGCCGCCGGCGTCACAGTGGTCGTGTCCAGCGGCGACGCCGGCGTCACCAACACCATCGGTTCGCCCGCCAGCGACCCGATGGTAATAAGCGTAGGCGCGACGACCACTTTCCAGGCGAGCGCTCAAGACGATTCGGGTGGCTTCTACAACCCCGCCGTTGGCAACGGCAAATGGCTGGACAACAACATCTCGTCCCTGTCTTCGGGCGGGTTCACCCAGGCCGGCAACACCGTCAGCCTGGTCGCACCGGGCGAGAGCAATTGGGCGTTGTGCTCCCAGGACACGACCACTTACTTAGGCTGTTCCGACTTCTTCGGCGGTACGCCGATCGGTGTCCAAGAGTTCGGCGGCACGAGCGAGGCGTCGCCTCTCACCGCGGCGGCTGCCGCTGATGTCATCGAGGCGTACGCCAAGGCACACGGTGGCACGGACCCCACCCCGGCCCTGGTAAAGACGATCCTAACCAGCAGCGCCCGCGACATATACGCACCCGCAGACGAACAAGGAGCCGGCCTTCTCGATATCTCGGCCGCGGTAAAACTGGCAATGTCAGTCCCCGGGCCGACCGGTCCCCAGGCGGGGGCCCCCAACAACCGCGGAGGCAACCCAAAGGAAGGCCCACATCAGCTCCCCGGCTCAGGCCTGGAGATCTCCCCCGGCCAGGTTAATTTCTCAGGTGCACCGGGTACTGCCGTGCAACAGCAACTGACGGTTACCAACACCGGCGCTGCGCCTGCGGTCCTCAATTTGAGCACCAGGCAGATCTCGTCCAAGCTTTGGGACAGCGGTGCCCAGACGTTCGTGATGGGCCCGAGCAACCCCACCACCAACAGTGGCGTGTTCCCGATCTGGTCGGGCATAGACGAGGTCTACCAGACCGAGAACTTCACGGTTCCGCGCACACCGGGCAACGGGCCTACACACCTCGTGTTCTCCAGTGATTACCAGGACCAAGGTCAGAACTCCGTGCTCCACGTTGCGCTTTTTGCACCCGACGGGACATATGCCGCGTACACCGAACCACAGGGCCTTGCGGACTATGCCCAAGCCGAAGTCAACAACCCCATGCCGGGGACCTGGACGGCACTCTTCTTCACCGAGCAGGACGGTGCCACGCCGGGTGGCGTCGGCACCTCGGGGCCGGTCCAGTGGGATGCCAGCCTCTATGGCTACTCCGCCAACGGCACCCTGAGCCCTTCGGCCCTCGAGCTTGCCCCCGGGGCGAGCGCTACGGTCAACTACTCGACGACCATCCCGGCGACCGCCGGGGACTCGGCGTTGTCGATCGTCGTGGGTTCAGGCCAGTACCAAACGACGGTCCCGGTCACGATCCGCAGCACCGTGGTGCTGGGGCCACAAGGCGGCACTTTCCACGGGGTCCTCACCGGTGGCAACGGACGGGCAAGCATGTGGGCCCAGATGGACACCTACGCCTTCGACGTGCCCGCAGGTCACAGGGACCTCGACGTAAGCGTGGCGATGACGACGGACCCAGGCGAGGAGCTGATCGGCTACCTCGTCGACCCCAACGGCCAAACCGTGGGCTACTCGAGCAACTACACGCTCGTGCCGGGCGCCACTGGCCTGCAGCCGGGTTCGACACAGTTCCTGCAGCTCTACCACGCCGGTCCCATCCCTGGCGAGTGGCACCTCATCTTGGAATGGGAGAACCCCGTAACCGGCAACGAGCTGTCGGAGCCGTTCCTCGGTGCGGTGAACTTCGACCAGGTGAGCGTCCAAGGAGCACTGCCGGACAGTGCCAGGACAGTGCTGGCCCAGGGTGAGACGTCGGACTATCAGATAGTCGTCCAGAACACCGGCGTGGCCCCAGAGGCTTTCTTCGCCGACCCACGTCTAAACAAGACGACGGATATCCAGCTGGCGAACCAGAACCCCACTATCGACACCACCAACTTCACACTGCCTCTAGCGGCCGGGCTGACCTTCCCCTACTACATCGTGCCGACTCATACGACCGGGCTCACAGCGACAGCGACGGCTGTCCAACCGAGCGCCCCCGTCACCTTCGACATGGAGTACTTCCCGGGGGACCCAGACGTATCGCCGGCTCAAGCGAGCCCGAACACCAGCGCTAGCGTCACCGCCGATTCGTCACTCCTTGGGCTCCAACAAACGCCCGAGGTCAGTCCCGGCTTGTGGCTTGTCAACCCCGACGAGGTCGGCCCCTACCCGGCCTCTGGGGCACCCACGGTCCAGGCCAACCTCAGCGTGGGCGCCGTCACTCAGGCGTTCGACCCTGATATGTCGACCAGCACGGACGACTTCTGGCAGCTTGGCTTTAGTGCGAGCAACTTCTTGTACCTGCTGCCCGGTCAGACTGGGACGATCACGGTACACATAACGCCGTCAGCCAGCCCTGGCACGGTGGTGAGCGGCACCGTCTTCGTTGACGACTACACACTGGCCAGCCTGTTCGCCGCACCGTTGCCGGACGCCGACGAGATGGCAGGCCTTTCGTACAGCTACACCGTGGGGGCCGCCGGCAGCACCAAACCAACCAGCTGAGTAGGTCCCCCATCCAACAGACATAAACAATAGGGGGCGGGCGCATTGCCCGCCCCCTATTTTCGTCCCGCCCCCTATTTTCGTCCCCGGCCCTTATCAGGCGGCTCCCTCGCCCAGGTAAGCCACCCGTACCCGCTCGTCGCCAAGGAGCGCCTCGGCTTCGTCGGTCATTACGACGGACCCGTTTTCGAGGACGTAGCCCCGATCTGCGAGTTGGAGGGCTTGGGCGGCGTTCTGCTCGACGAGCAGGACAGTGGTGCCCTCGTCGCGGATCCGCTCAATGATGTCGAAGATCGCCTCGACTATCAGGGGCGCCAACCCCATGGACGGTTCGTCCAGCAGCAGCAACCTCGGGCGTGACATAAGTGCCCGCCCGATGGCAAGCATCTGCTGCTCTCCGCCGGACAGTGTCCCGCCGTTCTGACCTTGACGCTCCTTCAGGATCGGGAAAAGCTTGAAAATATGTTCGATGTCGGAACGCATTTCACCCCTGCGCCGGTATGCGCCGATCTCCAGGTTCTCCAACACAGTCATGCGCGGGAAGATCCGCCGGCCTTCGGGCACATGGCCGATACCCAACGCCATCACCTCGTGCGGCGGCAGGTCGTCTATCCGTGCGCCGTCGAAGCAGACGGCACCCCGCGCCGGGTGTACCAAGGCAGAGATCGTCCGCAGAGCCGTCGTCTTGCCTGCACCGTTGGCACCGAGTAGCGCAACTATCTCGCCCTCTTGGACCTCGAGATCCACATCGCGCAGAGCAGGTATGGCCCCGTACCTCACCTCGAGGCCCGACAGCCGCAAAAGTGGGACCTCAGTGCGGGCCGAGGTCATCGCTCACCTCCGCTGCGCCGCTATGGGTTCTGCGCCGAGCCCGCGGCTTGAGGCCCTCGCTCGCGGAACCGAGATAAGCCTCGATGACCGCCGGGTCCTTCTGGACCTCCGCCGGCGTCCCAGCGGATATCACCTTGCCGAAACTGAGCACCACTATCCGCTCCGCCAAGGACATCACCAGGCCCATGTCATGCTCGATCAACAGGATGCTCACGCCCATCTCCGTGCTCACCCTCTTGATGAGAGCGGCCAGAGCGCGCTTTTCCGAGGGGTTGGTACCGGCGGCCGGTTCGTCCAGTAGCAGGACCTCGGGACTTGTCCCAAGCGCTCTGGCGATCTCCAAACGGCGCCGGTCGCCGTAAGGCAGCGAGCTCGCTATCTGGTTGCTGCGCTCTCGCAGCCCGACAAAGTCCAACAGCTCCAGAGCCTTCGCATCGCTTTCTCGCTCCTCGCGACGGGTACGAGGCAGGCGCAACATCGCACCCACGGGCCCGGTATGTTGCCGCGACTCCACCCCCACCTTCACGTTCTCGAAAGTTGTCAAAGCATTGAAGAGCCGGCTGGTTTGGAACGTCCGAGCGATGCCGGCCCGGTTGAGACGGTGCGGTTTGTTACCAACGACATCCAACGGCGGGCGACCCGCCGCACGGAACGTTATGGTCCCCTCCTGGGGCTGGTAGACGCCTGTCAAGCAATTGAACAGAGATGTCTTGCCCGCACCGTTG
>DASSZK010000358.1:0-3467 GCA_035702845.1 Acidimicrobiales bacterium | reverse complement strand
CATGAGCGCCGAAGGCAGGTCCCAGTGGAAAAGCGTTACGAATGGCTGGATCCCGGCTTCGACGAGCCCGTCCACCAACCGGTTGTAGAAGTCCAAACCGGCCTGGTTGACCTTGCCCCGCCCGTCGGGCAGGATGCGCGGCCAACGGATGGAGAAGCGGTACGCGTCGAGCTCGAGGCGCTTCATGATCTCGATGTCGTCACGCCAGCGGTTGTAGTGGTCGGCAGCAACATCGCCTGTGTCCCCGTTGTCCGTGCACCCGGGAGTATGCGAGAACTCATGCCACACGCAGCGGCCTGACCCATCGGCCAGAGGCGAGCCCTCGATCTGGTAAGCCGCGGTGGCAGCCCCCCACAGAAATTGTTTATTGCCGCCATCGGGCTCGGCCACAAGTACCTCCTATGTTGCTTGTTCTCGAGTCATTTCTAGCGCGAAGCGCCCCACTCCGAGTGAATGGGAGTGGGGCGCCATGCTACGTACGAATACCTGCTGGTGAAAGCGCCGGCAGGAAGATTTTTCAGTATAGGACGCAGCGCACCTTGTGGTTGGGGCCGACGTTGCGCCAAGCAGGGACGGCGCTCCGGCATTCGCTTCGAGCTTGAGGGCAGCGGGGAGCGAACGGGCACCCCTCGGGTAGTGCGGTGAGGTCGGGCGGGTCCCCTCGGGACTCGAAGCGGGTCTCCCGGCCAAAGTGCGAGGCCGGGTCGGGAGCCGCCCGGCGCAGCAGCTGGGTGTAGGGATGGCGCGGTTCGCTCATCACATCCTGGGCCGGGCCCATCTCGATCAGGTGGCCGGCGTACATGATGGCGATGCGGTCGCTCATGTAGGAAGCACCCGCCAAGTCGTGGGTCACGAACAGCATGGACAACCCTTGGCTCTGGCGCAGGTCCAGGAGCATGTTCATGATGTTGAGCCGGATCGACACGTCGAGCATCGAAGTGGGCTCGTCGGCGAGCAGGAGCGAGGGCCGTGCTGCCAGGGCGCGGGCGACGCCTACACGCTGGCGCTGGCCACCGGAGAGCTGGTACGGGTAGCGCCGCAGGTACTCCTCGGGTGGCGTCAGGCCCACCTCGGTCAGGATCTGGTTGACGATGGCCGGGTGCTGGTCGCTCGGAGCCACGTCGAAGGTCTTGAGGGGGCGCGCCACGGCATAGCGGATCTTGTGCAGCGGGTCGAGGGAGGTGTACGGGTCCTGGAAGATCATCTGCACCTTGCTGCGGTGCTGGCGCAGCTCGCCGGCGCTGGGCTTGAGCGATATGGTCTGGCCGTCGACCTTGATGGTCCCGGCCGTGGGGCGCTCCAGGAAGGCGACGCTGCGGGCGAAAGTGCTCTTGCCCGAGCCCGACTCGCCGACCAGGCCCACTATCTCGCTTCGCCCGATGGAAAGGTCGGCTTCCGTGAGGGCGTGCACGACCTTGGGCTTGCCAATGGTGCCTACCTGGTAGGTCTTGGTGAGGCCGGTGACCTCGAGTGCGGGCACCGGGCCCTGCTCGGCCCCGGCGGGGATGCCTACGGTGCCAAGGGTGCTAACCAACGCTGGCCCCTTTCTGGTCGAGGAGGTGGCAGACGACGCGGTGAGCCTGGCCATCGGTCATCTCAGGGGGAGGGACGCGGTCACAAACGCCTTCGATGGCTGAGGGGCACCGTGGGGTGAACGCGCAGCCGGCGGGCAGGCTGCGCATGTCCGGAGGAGTGCCGGGCAGGCCCTCCATGCGCGTGCGGGCCGATCCCAACGGCGGGAAGGCCGTCATGAGGGACTTGGTGTAAGGGTGGTCGGGCGCCTCGTAAAGCTGCTGGGCTGGAGCCTCTTCGACGATGGCCCCGGCGTACATGATGGCGATCTTGTCGGCGATCTCGACCAGGAGCGATAGGTCGTGGGTGATGAACATCACGCCGAACCCGAGGTCCTGGCGAAGCTCGTTGAGCATCTGGACGATAGAGCGCTGGACCACGACGTCGAGGGCGGTCGTGGGCTCGTCGAGGAAGACGAGCTTGGGCTTGAGCACCAGGCTGAGGGCGATGACGGCTCGCTGGCGCATACCACCGGAGAGCTGGTGAGGGTAGGCGTCGAGGAACTGGCGGGGCAGTTTGACCCGGTCGAACATCTCCCGCGCCCGCTCCATGGCCTCGTCTTCGGAGCTCACGCCGTGCACCTTCATGGCGTCCCAGAACTGCGAGCGGATGCGCATGACGGGGTTGAGGATGTTCATCGAGGCCTGGAAGACCATCGAGATCTGGGCCAGGTGCAGCTGGCGCATCTCCTCGGCGGGGATGTTGAGCAGGTCGCGGCCCTGGAAAAGGATGCTGCCCCCGGTAATGCGCCCGGGCGGTTCGAGGAGGCCGGCGGCTGCGTTGGCGAGGGTGGTCTTACCGCAACCGGACTCGCCGGCCACACCCACGACTTCGCCTTCGTCGACCGTGAGGTTGACGCCCCTGACGATGGTCGTAGTCGACTTGGCGTCCCAGCCGTAGCCAACATGGAGATCTCGGAGCTCGAGTAGTGGAGCCACGGTCAGTTCCTCCTCAATCGGGGGTCGGCTACTTCGTCGACGGCGAAGTTGAGCAGGCCGAACGCCACGCCAAGCAACAGGATGCAGATGCCGGGCGGGATGAGGCCGACCCAGCCGCCAGGCTCCAGGATGGCGTTGTCATTTTGCGCCCAGAACAGCATCGAGCCCCACGATGTCGTCTGCACGTTGAGCAGCCCGATGAACATGAGCCCGCTCTCGGCCAGAAGGGCGTAGGTGGCGGCGCCGAAGAAGTTGGCGGCCAGGATCCCGAACATGTTGGGTACCACGTTGAACGTGACGATGCGCCAGCGGCTCTCCCCTGACATGCGGGCCGCCTCGATGAAGGGCCGGTCACGCAGGGACAGCGCTTGTGCGCGCAACACCCGGGCGCCCCAGGCCCAGCCCGTGGCGGTGAGGATGGTGATCGTGGTGAAGGTGTTCTTGGTCTTCAGGTAGGCGTCGATCACGATGAGCAACGGCAGGCCGGGCAGCACGAGGAACACGTTGGTGATCGTGGAGAGCACACCGTCGGTGGCCCCGCCGACATAGCCCGAGAAGATGCCCATGAGCAGCTGGACTACCGAGATGAACGCAGCGCTGAGCAGCGATACCACCAGGCTGTCGCGCGCCGCGTAGATCAGCTGCGAGAGCTCGTCCTGACCCTGCCCGTTGGTGCCGAGCCAGTGGGCCGAGCTGGGGCCCTGCCAGATGTTGAAGGCCTCGTAGTTGTGCGAGTAGGGCTCGAGCAGGGGGGCGAAGATGGCCACCAGCCCGAAGAAGATGAGGATGACGCCGCCGGCGACGGCCTTGCGGTTACGTAGGAAGTTCTTCATGCGGCCCTGCCTGCGGTACGGATGCGGGGGTCTAAGAACACGTAGATGATGTCAGCGACGAAGTTCACGACCAGCACTATGAGCACGATTATGAGGAACAGGCCCTGCATCAACGGCAGGTCGT
>DASSZK010000338.1:0-2917 GCA_035702845.1 Acidimicrobiales bacterium | reverse complement strand
CTACTGGGTGCCTCACTAGATCTTGACACAGAGGGTCTTTCGTGTCGGCGGCTCAACTCAGAGCCGGACAGAGGTGGTCGCCGAAAAAGTCTTACCAATCGTCGAGAAGGAGGACGTCCGGCGAGTCCTGGCCGAAACCGGCCAGTTCCTGGCTCAGTACGCAGAGCAAGTGATGGCCGAGCGGTCGTAGCTCGTCCGCTCATAGCACCGGTGCCCAGCGAGGTCTCGGCGTTACGTTTCAGCGCTGGGCGAGGAGCTCCAAGAACATTGCAACGCCGTCGTCGTAATTAGCCGGCAGGACATGGTCCGCGATCGCCAAGACCTCGGGGATCGCGTTGGCCGGGGCCGCTGCAAACCCTGCCCAGGCCAACACTGTGAGGTCGTTGTGGTTGTCACCGATCGCCATGACCTCGTGCACCTCTACTTGGAGCTTGCGGCATACCCTTTCCAGGGCGTACGCCTTGGATATGCCGGGGGCCCCGATCTCCACCCAGTCGAGGCCGGATGATGTCATGTGACCCTTTTCCCCGACACAAGTTTGTAGGTGCGCCAACAATTCTCGTGCTGAGAGGCCCGGCTGGCGCAGGACGAGCTTCACGCACGTTTGGTCTAACGCGGCGGAGATGTCATCGACCTCTGTAGTGACGTCGTCGTCGTCCCACCGCCACTCGGGGTCCATGAACCCCGCTTCGTGCACGAACCCGGCGATGCCCTCCGCGGCGAACAAGCACTCGGGCAAAAGTTCACGAATGGTGCTGACCAAACGGCGGGAGACTTCCTCGGCCATGTGCTCGACCTCGATCACGGCGCGCGCCGAGATGTCGACGACGGAGGCGCCATTCGAACAAACTCCGAGCGGGCCCAAGCCCGCGGCCGCAGCCACGTCCCATGTCACCCTGGGTGGGCGTCCGGTAACGGGCACCACGTACACGCCGGCGGCTTGGGCCAGGCGGACAGCCCTTGCTGTGCGGCAGCTGACACTCCCGTCCGGTCGCAGGAGGGTGCCGTCTAGATCCGTGGCGACAAGGCGCACCGTACTGGGGCAGGAGAGCACTCCCCGACGCTACTTCAGCCTCTGCGGCAGCGGGCCGTTGTCCCCTGGGACGGCCAGTGCAGCGCCCAGCTAGAATGGGGGCTGAACTAGGCCCTGCCATAACAAGCGAGAGCACGCGGGGTCAGGCCAAGCCCGTTCTTGCGTGCGGCTCGTAGTGAGCGGGGACGTGGCGAGGCCGGCGTTTGTGTGCCCGTCTCGACAACGACGAGTTAGGAGTGTAACCCCCGATGGACCTTCATCAGTTGCTGGGAGATGACACCGAGCCCCTATTGACCTACGAGTGCAAGGGGGTCCACCGCGACGACCTGGTGCTTCCGGGGCCCGATTTCGTGGACCGTGTCGTGTCTTGGACCGACCGCCCGGTGCCCGTGCTTCGCAACCTGGGCCTCCTGTTCAACACGGGCCGCCTCGGAGGCACCGGTTACATTTCCATCCTGCCCGTCGACCAAGGTATCGAGCACTCGGCGGCGGCAAGCTTCGCCCCGAACCCCCTCTACTTCGATCCTAAAAACATTGTCGAGCTTGCCGTCGAGTCTGGCTGCAACGCCGTTGCCACGACTATGGGTGTCCTCGGTATGGTCGCTCGGCGCTACGCGCACAAGATCCCCTTCATCGCCAAGATCAACCACAACGAGCTGCTGAGCTACCCCACCACTCACGACCAGGTGATGTTCGGCTCGGTCCAGCAAGCGTTCGAGCTGGGTGCGGTAGGGATCGGTGCGACTGTCTACTGGGGTGCCGAAGAGTCCCGCCGAGAGATGATGGAGGTCTCCGAAGCCTTCGCCGAAGCGCATTCACTTGGCATGTTCACTGTTCTTTGGTGCTATGTGCGCAATAATGCGTTCAGGAAAGACGGCGTCAACTATGAGGTCTCTGCCGACCTGACCGGTCAGGCCAACCACCTGGGTGCCACCATCCATGCGGACATCGTCAAGCAGAAGTTGCCCGAGAACAACGGTGGTTACCCCGCCATCGGCTTTGGTGCCACCAACAAGCTCGTGTACAGCGACTACACCACCGACAACCCGATCGACCTGACCCGCTGGCAGCTGGTCAACACTTACATGGGCCGTGTCCCGCTTATCAACAGTGGTGGCGAGGCCAAGGGTTCGGGCGACCTTGCCGCTGCCGTGCGCACAGCAGTGATCAACAAGCGGGCCGGTGGCGCGGGCCTCATCCTGGGACGCAAGGCCTTCCAGCGGCCCATGGACGAAGGGGTAGCGCTCATCAACGCAGTGCAGGACGTCTATGCAGACCCTGCGGTAACGATCGCCTAGCTCAGGGGACCTTTCCTCCGAGGCGCCACCTCCAGGTGGTGTATCGACAAGGCTTACGCCCGCGCACCCGCTCGACCCTCTTCGCCCCGTGTGGGCGCCGGCGAGCTGGTGGCGGGCGTTGGCGCGTAACGGTGAGCGTGCAGGGGTGGCCAGGCCGGGCCCCTGGCGACCGGCCCCTGGCGGCCGGCCCCTGGTGAGGGGTCACAGTGGGCTGTCGTCGCGGCCGGTAAACTGAGCCTTTTCGCGTACGACTTGGAGACGAACCGAGCGAGCCCCGGCACGGGGAGAAGCGGCCGTTCGTGACCGGCCAGCGACGGTCGTGGCATAGGTTGCCCGCCCCTCTGGCAGCCACGGCGTGCTCCCACCCGTGGTGATGGTTCGCAGGTTCACTACTAGGGGGCACCCCTTTGGTTGAAACTGCTACACCGACGCCGCAGGCTAACCGCGCGGAAGTGCTTGACCGGGTGGTCATCCGCTTCGCCGGTGACTCGGGTGACGGGATGCAGCTGGCCGGTGACCGGTTCACCACCAGCTCCGCCATCTTCGGTAACGACCTGGCCACGCTGCCGGACTTCCCGGCCGAGAT
>DASSZK010000270.1:0-5201 GCA_035702845.1 Acidimicrobiales bacterium | reverse complement strand
GTCCGCAGCGCTAGCACCCTGCCCATCAGGTGCCGATGTTTGGCTATCAGAAGGCATGGGCCCCTAACCTACCATCCACGACTGGCCTGGCTGGATGTGGCCTGGCTGGATGTGGCCTGGCTGGATGTCGGCTGCGGGGGCGCCTCTCCGGCGGCGATGGCTTTCTCGACCCTCTCGACCAGCGTGTCCTGCACAGCGTGGCTGGCCACCTTGATGGCATTGACAATGGCCCGGGCCCCCGACGAACCATGGCTGATCACGCAAACCCCGTCGACACCCAATAGGACAGCGCCGCCGTAAGTGTCGGGGTCGAGCTCCCCTGCCAGGGGCGAGAGCGCCGGTAACACGGTCTTGGCGGCCACCTTGACCTCATCCGAGCTGGTCAGGGCGGCGAGGACCCCGTTGACCACAGCCTTGACCGCGCCTTCCAGAGTCTTGAGCACGACGTTGCCGGTGAACCCGTCAGTAACCACGACGTCGACCCGATCGCTCATTACGTCCCGGCCCTCGACGTTGCCGATAAACCGGACCTCTGCCCCGCCGGCGCCGGAGGCGAGCAGGGAATGAGCTTCTTTTACCAGAGCATTGCCTTTGGCAGCCTCCTCGCCGATTGACAGCAGGCCCACCCGGGGCTCAGCTATCCCGAAGCGCTCAGTGGCCAGTGCCTGGCCCATCTGTGCGAACTGGACGAGCATTTGGGGCGTGCAGTCAACGTTGGCACCGGAGTCCAAGAGGACTGTCGGGGTGGAACCCGGGACCGGGATCACGGTGGCTATAGCGGGACGTTGGACACCCTTGAGGCGCCCCATGCGCAGGAGCGCAGAGGCCATCGCCGCTCCCGTATTGCCGGCGCTGACCATGGCGCAGGCCCGGCCTTCGTGCACGGCCTCGGCGCAACGCACAAGCGAGGAGTCCCGCTTGACCCGCACGGCCCGGCCGGGGTCCTCGTCCATCTCGATGATCTCGCTCGCCGGCTGGAAGCTGACGCCGTCCGGCAACTTGGCTGTGTCTACAGCATCGGGGTCACCGATAAGCAGGACGGGTAGGCCGTGCTCCGCGTAGGCCTGGCATGCACCGGCCACGATCTCGTCCGGGGCGCGGTCGCCCCCCATGGCGTCGACGGCTACCGGGAGCCCGGACGCAGGGCTCGTGCGCGGCACGTCCGAGGTCAGTCGACTTGGACGGCCTGGCGGCCCTTGTACCAACCGCAGTTGGTGCACACCGTGTGGGGCACCTTCGCCTGGCGGCATTGCGGGCAAACACTGCGAGCCGGCAACGACAGCTTCCAGGCGCTTGCGCGGCGGCTGCGCGACTTTGACTTGGAGGTTTTCTTCTTGGGGACGGCCACGAAGAACAGATCTTACACGGTCGGCCTCGGGGGCTTCACTCGGGGGTCTCGGGACGCTCCCGGGCAAGGGCGTCGAGCGCCGACCACCTGGGGTCGACCTTGGCGGTGGCACAGCCACAGGTCACCGTATTGAGGTCCGCGCCGCATTCCGAACAGATGCCCGCGCAGTCCTCTCTGCACAAAGGCAGCACCGGCAGGGCCGAGAACAGCGAATCGAGCACCATCTCACGCAGGTTGAGGTGGTCTTCTGTCATGGGGTAAGTGCCTTCTTCTTCTCCCCCACTTCGGCGGAACATCTCACGCACCTGTGCCTGCAACGGCCCGGAAACGGGCCGCAGGCAGCGCCGGCACTCCCCCTCCCAGACCGAGCTGACCGTACCGACTACGGCCACACCGCCCTGAAAGGCCTGCACCTCTACATCGGCTGCGGCCTCGGCACCTGCCGGCACCCTGCTGTCGACATCGGCGACGAGGGCCTCCTTGATCGGCCCACGGCGCACCACCTGGCGCTCACCTCGGCGCTCGCGTAGGTCACCGAGCGCAACGTCGAACGGGTCCATTGCCACTCTGACCATTCTGGCCGACCATTCTGGCGGACCATTTTGGGCCCCCTGGCGGCACCGGCTACTCGGAGGCGTCCTGGTCGAACAAGATCTCGCTGGTCCGTCCGGCTTGGCCCGCCTGGCCAGGGACGGAGCCGGAGTCGCCGGCGAACAGGTCGGGGCGGCCCTGGCTCGCCCCTTCGACTGGCTCATCGCGTCCGGACAGCGCGGGGCCTGCCAGCTTCTGGCGCCCGGACGCGACGGTGCGCAGCGTGCGCTCCAGGACGATCTCGAACTGCGCGAGCTTTTGGTCGGCGTAATCCTCGGCCTCCAGGCGCAACCGGCGAGCCTCGTCACGAGCGGCGTCTACAAGGCGCCGAGCCTGGACCTGAGCGTCTTTGACGATCTCGGTGCGCTGGACAAGACGTTGCGCTTCAGAGCGTGCGGCAGCCACGAGATCCTCCGCCTGCCTGCGCGTGCTCTCGAGGTAGTCCTGACGCTCTTTTAGCATCCAGCGGGCCTGGCGCAGCTCCTCGGGCAGCCTGTCGATCGCCTCTCTCAACAGCTCGAGTAGCTCGTCTTTGTTGTCGAGCTTCACTGAAGACGACAGCGGGAGGGCCCGGGCGCTGGAGATCATCGCCGAAACCCGCTGAAGGAGCGCCTCTGTCTCGGTGACCGCAGGCACCGGGGGGACGTCGCTCACGAGGCCAACTTCTCCTTTACAAGGGCCAGCACAGGCGCCGGCACCATCGAGCCGATCCGGTCCGCCCCGCCGTAGTTCATGAAGTCGCGCAGCCACTTGGAGGCTATGAACGAGTAGCCCGACCAGCAGGGCACGAATACCGTCTCCAGCCCCGAAACCGCCTTGTTCATCTGCGCCTGCTGCAGCTCCGACTCGGCGTCGGAAGCCACTCGCAAACCTTTAACGATCACATCGGCACCCACTTCGTGTGCCAGGTCCACGACGAGAACGGCGCCCTCATGGCGCGTCACTTCGACATTGGAGAGGTGCTCCACGGACGCGGCGATCACGGCGCGGCGCTCCTCCATGGAAAAAAGGGCGGGTGCCTTTTGCGGGTTGCGCACGGGAGCGATGAGGATGCGTTCGAAAAGGCGGCTCGCCGTTTCCACCACTTCCAGGTGCCCATTGTGGAACGGGTCGAACGACCCCGGGAAGAGCGCAGTCCTCATATCTGCGCCGACCCCGCACCATCGCGGGGCACGTCTGGCGCATCACTGGGCACGTCTCCGGCCCTGCGCATGTCTTTGGAGGCTGGCTCGCCTGCTCCGGCTTGGGCCGCGAGCGCGGTGACCCGGCTCTCACTCGTAGGTCTGGTCAAGGTAACGAGGGTAGTTCCATATCGTTTGACCTTGAGCACTTCCCATCCCTCGGGCGGTTCAAGAGCTGAGCCGGTCTCTGCCAGCACGAGGGGCGCAAACGCTTTGAGAGCATCGAAGAGGGCGGCCCAAGACGTCCAGGCGTACGGCGGGTCGGCGAGCACGAGCCCGGGAGCACGGCGCGCGCCCGGCTTTTCGTAGCGGGCGGGGTTGGGGGCGCCGCGGTCCCCGAGCGGGGACGCGTCGAAGCCGTGCGCCCAGGCCAGCGCTTCGGCCCGGACAACTGTCGCCTGCTCCTGGGTATAGCCGAGCTTCGCCAGATTGGCCCTCACCACCGAGCACGCCGCCGGTGCCTGGTCGACGAAAGTGGCGTGCGCTGCCCCGCGCGAGAGCGCCTCGATCCCGAGCGCGCCGCTGCCGGCAAATAGATCCCAGACCTCCAAGTGCTCGAAGCCTTCGGCACCCCCGGAGCCGTCTGGGCCAACGGAGCCGTCTGGGCCAACGGAGCCGTGTGGGCCAGCTTGGCCGTGAAGCCGGCTCTCGACCATGGAGAACATCGCCTCACGAACCCGGTCGCTCGTAGGGCGGGTGGAGTACCCGGGCGGCGCTTCTAACCGGCGGCCCCCATGCTTGCCGGAAATAACCCTCATTGATCAGTTCCTGAAAAGGTACTCACGGTCCTCGTCGTCCACCAACGCCCTCAGTTCGCGCGCCAAACCAGGGTAGGAGCTCAGCTCCGGGTCCGAGCCTACGATCCGGAAGGCGACCTCCCGAGCAAGGGCGACCGTCTTACGGTGACGGCGCAACGAGGCGAGCTTCAGGTCATTGACGCCTTTTTGCCTGGCCCCGAGAATGGTGCCCTCACCCCGCAGGTCGAGGTCCACTTCCGCCAAGGCGAACCCGTCCGTGGTGCGTTCGAGGGCACCTAGCCGCTCTTCGCCTTCTTTTGTGCTCGGCTCAGCCAACAGATAGCACCAGCTGCGGGAGGCTCCCCGGCCTACTCGGCCACGCAATTGGTGCAACTGAGCGATCCCGAAGCGGTCTGCATCCTCGATGACCATAACGGTCGCGTTCGGTACGTCCACTCCGACTTCGATGACGGTGGTGGCCACCAACACCTGGACGTCACCTGCTCGGAAAGCGGACATGACTTCTTCTTTTTGCTTCGCGGGCAACTGCCCATGGAGCAAACCCACGCTCATCCCGGACAACGGCCCGTTTGCGAGGCGCTCTCTTTCCTCGCTCGCCGACACGGCATTTGCTCGGTCGGACTCTTCGACCAAGGGGCACACAACGTACGCTTGGCGCCCCTCGGCGACTTGCTGGCGTACCCTCTCCCACGCCTCCTCAGCCTCGAGGGGCCCTCGTGCCCACGACGTCGTTATGGGGGTACGCCCCGGAGGCAGCTCGTCGAGCACGGTTGTATCCAGGTCGCCGTAGACGGTCATGGCGGCCGTACGCGGGATCGGGGTCGCCGTCATCACCAAGACGTCGGGTACCGCCTCCTCGTTCTTTTCCCTGAGAGCCGCTCTTTGCTCGACCCCAAAGCGGTGTTGCTCGTCGATCACCACCAGTCCGAGCCGGTGGAAGCGCACCGACTCTGTCAGCAAAGCGTGAGTGCCGACGAGAATATCCACCTCACCGTCTGACAAAGCGCTTAACAACCTCGCGCGCTCAGCTCCTGTCGTGCGGTTGGTAAGCAGGCCGGTGCGCACTTGCCGGGCGCCGAAAAGCGAGCCGCCGTCGGGCACTTCGAGCCCTTCCAACATCGAGCTCAGGGACAGGTGGTGCTGCTCGGCAAGCACCTCGGTCGGAGCCATGAGGGCCCCTTGGTACCCACCCGCCACGGCTGTCAGCAACGCCCAGAGCGCTACCAACGTCTTTCCCGCGCCGACGTCACCCTGCAACAAGCGGTGCATGGGTACCGGGCGCGCCATATCGGCCTCGATCTCGGCTATGGCCCGGACCTGTGC
>DASSZK010000232.1:0-4575 GCA_035702845.1 Acidimicrobiales bacterium | reverse complement strand
CCCCGTGCGTGCCAGGGACCAGGTGCGCTACCAGGGCCGTGTAACGGCCCGCCAGTACCATGTGAGGTGTGCCAGCGCCTCTAAGACCTGTGGCCCATCGCCCGGGCGGGCCATCTGTGCGCGAGGTCGCCACGGAGGCAGGCGTGTCCGTGGCTACGGTTTCGCGCGTCCTGAGCGGCAAAGGCAACGTGACAGAGCCGACGCGCCGGCTGGTAGAAGAAGCGCGCCACCGGCTGTTACAGGGAGGGGTACGGCGCCCGGACGCCTCGGCCGGCCGTGCCGGCACAATCTTTGTCCGCTGCCCCTACGAGCTGACCGACTACTTCGGGCCCATCGTCTCGGCCGTAGCTGAGACGCTTCACCTGCACCATTACGAGATGGTCCTCGACGCCGGTGGCGCTGCGTACCACGACGATGTCCTGCGCCGGCTGCCGACGCGTCCTGACATCGCTGGTGCAGTCCTAGTGCTGCCGCCCGAGAGCCACTCCGAGATCGAGGCACTGCGCTCGTCGAGGATGCCCTTTGTCGTGATCGACCCTCGCATCGCGGTACCTCGTGACGTCCTGTCTGTTTCAGCAGCGAACTTCTCTGGCGCACTGCAAGTGACCCGGCACCTGATCGCCCTGGGGCACCGCCGGATCGGGGTCATCTCCGCCGCGCCCGCCCTGGCAGCCGGGGACGCCCGCCTCGCCGGGCATGCTGCAGCGCTGGCACAGGTCGGCGAACTGGTGGACGAGTCGTTGGTCCTGCGCGGCGAACCGGTGATCTCGACAGGTGAAGACCTGGGCGGTCAGTTGCTCGACCTCGCGCAGGCACCGAGCGCCATCGTGTGCTTCAACGACAAGGTGGCGGTCGGCGTCTTGCACGCCGCCGAAAGGCGCGGGTGCCAGGTACCGCGCGACGTTTCAGTGGTGGGTTTCGACGACATCGACATAAGCCGGGCCGCTTCGCCGCGCCTGACAACCGTACGCCAACCCCTACAGGAAATGGGCCGGATGGCGGTGACGTCGCTCATGCGCGTGATCGAGGGCCAGCGCGCTGAGGCTTTGCACGTGGAGCTGGCCACAGAGCTTGTCGTGCGCGGCTCGACAGGGCCGGCGCCTTCCCAAGCCGGCGTTCGGGCACCTTTGGCCACCAAGGACAAACCAGTCGACATCGGGCGCCTCGCCCACGCCTGAGCGTCTTGCCCGGACCGTCTGCCACAAGAGGCACTGCGGACTGGGCCGCCGTCTCGGGGAACGACGCGAGTTGGGCACCTATGGCGGTTTGTTGAGGCGTCACCCGGCGGCTGATGGTGCGTGAACAGTCGGGATGCGTCGCCGGCGAAGCGTTCCCGCTTTGCGGGGGCAGCTACAGCCGGTGCCAGCCTGGGACGAACCTATTGATATGGTCAGCCTTCGAGCCGCTCGCCGCTACCGATGGCGCCTGTGTGGCGGCCGCTTGACGGCCGGGGATGGCAGCCTGCGCTTCGCGCCCAACGCGCTGGAACGAAAAAGGGGTAGCAGCGATTGGGTGTGCAGTGCGGGCGATGTCGCAGCCATCCGTTCAGAGGGACGAATATGGCTGGCGGTCGAGACGCCAAGCGGCACGGAGCGCTTCCGGGTATTCGGTGCCCCTGGGGTGGCAGCCGACCTTCAGGACGCTCTGTCCAGCCGGCGCACGCAAGGCTTCACGGACCGGCCACTTCGGGGCAGAGCGCAATGGGCCCCCCGTGTGGGCGGGGAAGAGCACCCCGGCGCCGGCCACCCCGGTCGCTGTACCAAGGAGCTGACTTAGGCCCGGGCCACACCCGCAACGCGTCGCGATGAGTTTGGACCTGTACGGCGCTGGGCTTCCCGGGCCATGGCCACGGCGAAGCTAGCGGCCGAACCTCCAGGCCGCACGGAAATCTGCGAGCGGGTGTCAGACCTTGGGTCGAACGCTCCGATGGGTTGAACAATGACGTCGACCATGATGTCGCCCACGACAGCCGCGACCACTGCCAAGCCACGCGCCGCATTGCACATCGGCGCCTGAGTGTAGCCACTGTTCCGGCGCCGCCTCGATGACCAGGGCCGGTTAGGGCCGGAGCAACCAGATGGCCGAAGCAACCAGGTGGCCGAAGCAACCAGATGGAAGGAGCATGATGACGGGGCTGCCCAAGAGAACCACTAGTGGGGCCGGGGCAGAGCGCTCGCGCCCCGGTCTGGAGATGCATTTCGGCACAGAAGTGGCGGCGGCTCGGCGCAAAGCAGCCCCCGTGCTCGCCCTGGAGTCGACGATCATCGCTCACGGCCTCCCCCGCCCGCGCAACCTGGAGGTAGCCAGGGAGCTGGAGGAGATCGCTCGCAGCGAGGATGTCACACCCGCCACCATCGCTGTGCTGGACGGGGTGGTGCACATAGGTCTAGATGACGAAGACCTCGAGCGCGTGACCGCAGGCAACGACATAAGAAGGCTCGGGCGCCGGGACGTGGCCCCGGCACTCGCCCTCAGTCAAAGCGGGGCGACAACGGTCTCGGCTACCGCATGGCTGGCAGCTCAGGCAGGCATCCGCGTCTTTGCCACCGGCGGCCTTGGCGGGGTGCACCGCGGCTACGGCGAGTCAATGGACGAACCGGCAGATCTCGCCGTCCTGGCCGTGACCCCTGTCACCGTGGTGTCGGCCGGGGTGAAGTCGATCCTCGATGTCGAGGCGACGCTCGAGAGGCTGGAGACGCTGAGTGTTACCGTTCTCGGGTTCAAGACGGATACGTTCCCCGGTTTTTACATCAGCAACACGGGCCTTCCGGTCGACTGGACAGTTAGCTGGCCGGCGGAGATCGCCGAGGTCATGGGCCAGCAGGATGCCCTCGGCATCGAAGGGGCCATCCTTGTTGCCAACCCTGTACCCGAGGACCAGCAGCTCGACCCCGGCCTGCACGATCGCGCCATCGCCGAGTCCCTCCGAGCTGCTCAGGCGCAGGGGGTAAGCGGCCAGGCCATCACCCCGTTCCTCCTTGACCGCCTCGTTGAGGTAACGGGAGGTGCGTCTCTCGAAGCAAACCTGGCCGCGATCCGCAACAACGTCCTACTCGGCGCTCGCATCGCCCACGCTTTCGCCGCTCGGCACTGAGACCGCGTGCCGCGGCCGGCAATCCCCGTGGCGGCCGCCGGACGTACGCTGGCATGCCAGAGCGCGGCGCGGTGTCGCCCCGGGCCACCCGGTCACGGGACCGCGCCCAGCCGAGAGGAGGGCATGTGCAAAACGCTGAGGCTCAGGTACACAAGGGCCTTGCGGGCGTCGTCGCCGACACGACCGCCATATCTATGGTCAACCCCGCCAGCAACTCGTTGCTGTACCGGGGCTACCCAGTGCAAGAGCTCGCTGCCTCGTGCAGTTTTGAAGAGGTGGCCTACCTGATATGGCACGGCGACTTGCCCACTCCCGAGCAGCTGGCCGACTTCGCAGCACAGGAGCGGAACGGTCGGTCTCTCGATGATCAGCTCATGGGCGTATTGCGCGCCATGCCGACCTCATGCCACCCGATGGACGTCCTTCGCACCGCCGTCAGCTTCCTTGGGGCCTCCGACCCAGCTGAGGCCGACTCCTCTCCTGGAGCCAACTTGGCGAAATCGGTAAATCTATTGGCCAAATTGCCGAGCATCGTCGCCTTCGACCAACGGCGCCGCCGCGGCAACGCACCGATCGGCTCGGACGCATCGCTCAGCATCGCTGAGAACTTCTTTTACATGTGTTTTGGCGACGTCCCAGGCCCCGAAGTGGTCAAACCGTTCGAGATTTCCCTTGTCCTCTATGCGGAGCACAGTTTCAACGCGTCAACGTTCACCGCCCGCGTCGTCACCTCGACACTCTCTGATATTTACAGCGCCGTCACCGCCGCAATCGGAGCGCTCAAGGGGCCGCTGCACGGAGGCGCCAATGAGGCGGTCATGGCCATGATGCAGGAGATCGGCGATCCCGACCGGGCCGAGACTTGGTTGAGAGATGCGTTGGCTTCCAACCGCAAGGTGATGGGTTTCGGGCACCGCGTTTACAAAAACGGTGACAGCAGGGTGCCAACGATGAGACGAGCACTTGACCAGGTTGCGGCGGTACGGGACGGGGGCGACGTTGTGAAAATGTACGACACGCTCGAGAGGGTCATGCTCGAACAGAAGGGCATCCACCCGAACCTCGACTTCCCGACAGGGCCCGCATATCACCTGATGGGTTTCGACACTCCCACCTTCACGCCTATCTTCGTTATGAGCAGGATCACTGGCTGGACGGCGCATATCATGGAGCAGTTGGCCTCGAATTCCCTCATCCGGCCGCTAAGCGTCTATGCCGGACCGCAAGAGCGCCACCTTTCCTGAGGACCCGGCAATTTCTCATGCATATGGACAACCGGTTCGATATAACGGGGCACTAGGGTCACGGTCCGAAGGGCCGCTAGCCCACTTCAGGCGCCGGTCGCAAGAGGCAAAACTCGCTGCCCTCAGGGTCTCGCAGGCCCTGCCAGGCGTTCACCGTCGTACACGTCGTCAGCCCTCGTAGCCCCCCAGACGAAGGGCCGCTTGCACCGCACCGTGGCAATCGATAGCGCGAAGGTC
>DASSZK010000216.1:0-3949 GCA_035702845.1 Acidimicrobiales bacterium | reverse complement strand
TGGCTTCAAGGGGGTCAACGATTCGCTCGGTCATTATGCCGGTGACGAGGTACTGGTGGAGGCTTCTGCCAGGCTGCGCCGGGCTGTGCGCGCTTGCGATCGCGTAGGCAGGGTGGGCGGTGACGAGTTCTTGGTGGTGTGCCCTTCCATTTCTACGATGCGCCAGGCGGCTCGGGTGGTCGCCCGGTTGGTGCACGCCCTCAGCGGTCCGATCACCGCATGCGGGCGGCCCTTGGATATCCGTGCGTCGGTAGGGCTGGCGTGGGCCAGCCGGCGCCCCGTGGATGCCGACACGCTGGTGCGTGTAGCTGATGCAGCCATGTACCGGTCCAAGGCGAGCGGCACCGGGCCGGTGGCTGTCGAGGTGTCCCCGGACAGAGACGCCCTCGGCGAACTGGCTCGCGGAGGGGGAACACCGCTCCATATCGCTACGGGGGTGCGACTCGTGCCGGGTGGCCAGCGCCCTGCGGTCCTGTAAGCCCTGTGCGGCCGCCGTGACACTTTGGTGACGGCTCGCGGCCATCGTGAAGTATGGCTACCAGCCACACCGGGACCACGGCGGCGGCTGGCGCGGCGGCAAAGGACACAGGCGTAGACCGCAGCCCCGCAACCGGCACGCTGCAGATCTCGACGCGCGAAACCGACCGCGGCCCGAGGCCCTCAACGGTGCATGCGGGCTCGGCGGTTCTTGCAGGCACAGGGGTGCCCCCTGCGGGCGCCGAGCCAGGCCCTTGCCCCGCAGTGCGGATGTTGACCAGGCGCCACGACGGCGACGAGGTGGCCGCGGACCGAATGGCACGCGCCTTGCTGGCGGGGGCCGTCGTAGGGGCGCAGGCGCGCCCGAGTGCCACGCCCGTGCCGGCAGACTTAGCGCCGGCAGACTTTGGGCCGGCAGACTTTGCGCCGGCAGACTCTGCGCCGACGCGGTTCCCTACGTGTAACCGGCAACGGCCACCCGATGACTGGTTGCCCGCCCATGTTGTTGCCGCCCGCAATGACGCGCCTTGCGCCGTACCGCCCGAGTTGAGGGCGAGCGCCGAAGCTCTTACGGGGACTGACCTGAGCTCCGTACACCTTCACCGCGGTCCCTCCGCTTCAGCGTCCGCGCACGCCCTGGGTGCGAGGGCGTACACCATCGGCTCGGACATCGTGCTCGGGGACGGTTGGTCGCCATCGACGCCCCACGGCATGGCTTTGGTGGCCCACGAGCTCGGCCACGTCCTGCTGGCGCCGACGGGCGCGCTCATCGGACGCGACGAGCCTGCCGAGGCCCCGCCGGGGAGCGCCGCCGACGACATCGAGGCGCCCCCTCCGGGCACCTTCAAGCTCCACGACATGGGCGCCGATCCGGCCGAGGCCCTACGGACGGTGCCCGAGATCATGACATTGCTGAGGGGAGTCCACTTCGACCGGACAGCGACAGCGAACGCCGTTCCGGAAAAGGTGCTGCACCCGACATCGGCGGTGGTATACACCGAGAACTACTACGTGGTGTGCCGACCTGACGGCAAGGTCATCGATGTCGTGGCCCAGGACCCTAAAAAACGCATCATGGTAAACCTCAGGGGAGCGGTGCTGCGTGAGCACGCCACAGGCATCGTCTGGTTTGTCGGCGAGCGTGATGGCGTCTTCGCTATCCAGTCGTTCCAGTCGATCCATGGCATCGCCGACACAACAGCGGTACGAGGTGACAGCTCGCTCTACATCTACCTTCATGGCGTTTCCCTGCCCGGGGACCTGGTGGCGTCCTTGCGGCGCAGGGCCAGTGGTTCCTGGGGCGGTGCAGCGGAGATCGCTTCGTGGGCCAGGGCCCAACTGCAACAGGCTCAACGCCGCCGGAGCGGATCCGGGGGAGGCGCCGGACAGCACGGGGAAGGCCCCGGGGCCGGTGAGAAGGGCACGGGAGCCGGCGGCGGAGGCACGGGGGACAATGCCGGCGCCCCAAGCAACGCGAGCCCGAGCAAGGCTGGCTCGGGTGAGGGGAGCGCTGGTGTGGCTGCCGGCGGGGGAGGCGCCAGCAACGACAAGGGCACTTCCCTGCCACTTAAAGGCGACATCCAACTGAGCCTGGCCGTAGCGCCCGATGGCTCCCAGCAACTGGTCGTCAGTTTGGACCGGGCGGTTACTTCGCTGGCGTTGCACAAAGGCGACAGTCCTGAGTCGGTTGACGAGCGTATCGACGCAGCGGTGGATGCCATGCAAAAGGCGCGCGATCCCGAGACGGCAACGAACATCGCTCGAGGTGCCAAAGATACCGCGTTCAGTACCGGGGCAAGTTCGCCCGGTCATGTCGACACGGCTCAGGCGCAAGAACAGGCTAAGTCGACCGCTACCGGGCTCACCCCTGGCGAGCGCTTGCCCGGTGCCAAAGGTGGGGCGAACGCGCTGCCATATCCGTCCAAGCTCCTCATGGACGGCCAGCCCGAGCTTGGCCCCGCGCAGACGGTCCGAGGCGCGACGAACCGCTTTACTATGGAGCTCGATTACAAAGCCATGTCGCTAGGCCTTCAAGACGAGGTTTGGAACCGGCTCCAAGATATCCAGTATTACTGGGAGCTCATTGATGTCACCGGGCTCGCCGAGAAAATGGCAAAGCAAAAAGCGGCAACTACGGCCGTGGGTGCCGGTGAGCATGCGCCCTCCGGTCAGTACGAGGATCTGGCGCGTGAAACACGCAACATAGCCGAGGACCAGTCCGCAGATATTGAAATGATGTCCGGGCAGAACTGGCCGTGGGAGGCCCGCGCCGCGTACCTCGGCGTGATCGGGCTGTCCAATTCCGTGCGTCTCCTCGGGTCGGTCGTCTCCGGCTTCGTCGACCTGTTGACCAAGCCTCTTGACGAGGAGTCGATCGGTTTTGAACGAGAAGGCGACTTCTTGGTGCGTTGCGTCGCGACTCCCCAGTCCACGGCCGAACAACGAGCCGATCCCGAGCACCACGTCATCAGGGCGTCCAGCGTGGCGGTAATGGCCGTGCGCGTTACTTCCTTGAACAAACGCGCCGCTGAGGCTGTCGGTTCGGAGCCGGCCAAGTTGGCTGCAGACGAAGCCGCATTGAGGGAGGCTGAAAAGTCCGGTGACCAGCGCCGGGTCGAGGAGAGCCGCGCCACGCTCGAAGCCGACCGCAAGGCCAGTCATCTGAGCGGCCACGAGTTGTTCGCCCGGACCGTTGATGCAGCAAGACGTGCCGTGGGCACGGGCGAAAAATTGAAGAACGATATTGCAGCGGGCAACACCCAGGCTGAGTGGTCGGAGGAGGAGATCGACCTCCAGGTGGCTCTGTTGTTGCGCCGTCAAAGCCTGGACACCTACATACAGCTGGCGCGAGCCCAGCTCGAGCAATTGACCGGGAAAGGCGGTAGCCACAAAGACTGGGTGGACGAACAGTTCGCGAAGTTCCAGCCGGTCGGCGGCCATAGCGACTTCCGGCCCCGGGTTGCCCTTGCCAGCGAAGAAAACGGCCGGGTCATCGAGCTTCAGGTCATGCTGGGCGAGCTGGCGGGTTCCGCAGAGGGGCATAGGCGCTGGGCGTTGGTTGACCTGAGTACCCCTGGCTCGCGAGATGTCTACGTCGGCACGAGCAAGCTCCCAGGCTTCGAAGGCCAGCAGGCTGCCGTGCGGGACTGTTTCCGCTCGCTGGCGGAGGCCTCGCCTTATGGGAGGGGCGTGCTCGCCATCCGTCTCCCCCCGGAGCTCTCGGACGCGTTGGGCCATGCGGTGCAGGTGGAACCCGCGATGCGCTCCGCCAAAGGAGCGGGCGAGCGAGCGCTCCAGCGCCTCAAAGACCTCGCTCTGGTGGCGGAACTAGCCGGCACGGTCGCCACCGGCGGGCTCGGCTTGGCCATCGGCGCGATAGGAGGTGTGGCGGGTGCCGTCGGCTCTGTCGACAGCCTCATGCGTCGCAGCCGCACGGGCCACATGATGGAGGCGGGGACAATTTTCGATGTCC
>DASSZK010000138.1:0-10024 GCA_035702845.1 Acidimicrobiales bacterium | reverse complement strand
GCCGAGGGCGTCCCAGTCGTCCTCATGGAGGCCATGGCTACCGGGCGCCCCGTCGTGACCACCCGCATCGCCGGTGTGGGAGAGCTTGTCGAGCACGGCATCTCTGGGCTGCTCGTGCCCCCCGGCAACGTTGGCGAGCTGGTAGAGGCACTGCGAGAGCTCGCCGACGACCCGGCACGGCGCGCGGCCATGGGCATCGCCGGGCGGCGCAAGGTTGAAATGGAGTTCGACGCCGGCGCGTGCGCCCGACAGGTGGCGGCCATTTTCGCACGGGCCCTCCCGGGCGCTGGAGGATAGCCCCACCGGAGCGATAGCTAAGATCGACCGATGAGCACACTGGCGGCCGTGCATGCGGTAGTGCATGCCGCCGCCTCGGCGGCGTCGCCAGTGCCGGCCTCGCACTCTTCGTGGCTCTTAGGGCTGTCCGGGTTCCTCGGCGGCATAGCGGTAGGGATTGCCGGCATGGGCGGGGGTGCGTTGATGACCCCCGTGCTTGTCCTGCTTTTCAAACTGGACCCCCGCGTCGCCATTGCCAGCGACCTGGTCAACTCCCTGGCCATGAAACCGGTTGGCGGAGCCGTGCACGCCGCCAACCGCAGCGTCAACTGGGCGCTGGTCCGCCTTCTCGTCCTGCCCGGTGCGCCCGCGGCTTTTTTCGGGGCCTGGGTGCTCAACCAGTTGGGCGACTCCAAGACGGCTCAGGCCCACCTAAAAACGCTCCTCGGATGGGCCCTTATCGTCGCCTGTACGAGTATGGCCACCCGCGCCACCCTCACTGCACGGCTCAAGCGAAGAGGGCGTACCCCACAAAACCCAGCGCCCTGGCGGCTCAAGCCCGTACCGACCTTTTGCGTAGGGCTCGTCGGCGGCTTCATGGTGGGCATGACCTCAGTGGGTTCGGGGTCTTTGGTGATCGTGCTGTTGATGCTGCTTTACCCGCGCTTGTCGGCCAACGTCCAAGTGGGGACCAACCTGGTACAGGCTGTGCCCGTGGTGGCAACCGCCACGCTTGGGCAGATCGCCTTTGGCCACATCGACCTCCACGTCGCCGGCAGCCTCATAGTCGGCAGCATCCCGGGCACCTTTCTAGGGGCCCGCATATCGAGCCGAGCGCCCGAGAACATCGTCCGCCCGATCTTGGTGGCACTCCTGACGACTTCCGGGCTGGCGCTGCTTATCACGAGTTATACCGGTCTGGCGATAGCGCTTGCCATCGCCCTGGTAGTCGGTGCGGCCCTATGGGGTTCCGTGGACGCCACTTTGCACCTCTACGAGGATTGGGAGGAAGCCGGGCACGACCGCACGGTTTGGGTGAGCCTCATGGGCGTCGGCGCCCCCCTGGGCGTGGGCTCGCTCTTTGCCGCCTATTACGCCGTCGGCATCCGGCCCAAGGTAGTCGCCGCCTCAAAACGCGCCATAGCTGCACATGAAGCGCTCGCCAATGCCCTCGCTGAGACGGCCCGCAGCGGCGTGGGTGCGACCAGCGAAGTTACCGGAGCGCCGTAAGGCCAGACGGGCGCTTGCCCCGGTTTGGTTGCCCTAACGCAGAGCTCGTTGGCGGCTATAGATCAGCTCCCAACCGGTAGCCTCCCGAGCGGCGGCTATACGGTCGACAGCTTCAGCCACAGTGGGGTCCTCCCCGGGCGCCGATGTCGGCGTAGGCGGCCGAAAACCTTTGGTATCGGCGTCTTTGTCCGAAAGGTTCCCACGCAATTGCACGGCAAGAGCGATCGACTCGGCCAACGAGGTGAGGAAATGGCGTGCCGCCGCCTCGGCGTCGCCTATCGATGGCCTCATCTCGAGCGCCCAACGTTGCCTGCCCTCGGCCACCTCGATGAAAGGCTGCCAACCGTTCGCCGCCGGCACGATGAAACAGTCCGTTACTCCCAATACCGCCAAACAGCGCCAGGTCTCGGGTGAGACCAGCGCCTGGCCGGAGCGGTGGGAGCGGTATATCGCTATGTTGCCCGAGTCCAGGACGAACCGGTACAGCCACTTACCGCGGTCTATCTGGACCGAACTTTCACCGTTCATCCTGTGCCCCCTAGGCGCTCGGCGGCTGTCCTGGCCACCCGGTTGTTGCTGATTTCTCCCCTCTACGGGGCCGCTTTCCCGCCAACCGCCGGTCCATTGCGGTCGGTTGGTTGAGATGAGATCAACTTAGCAAGGCGCTCAGCGAACCCGACGTAACCATGAGGAGTTAGTGTCGAAAGGCGCTGTTCGACATGCGCTGGGAGCCCAAGCCCGCGCACAAAGTGGTGGAGCTCATCGGCATTGAGAGCTTTGCCCCGGGAGAACCCTTTCAGCTTCTCGTAGCTACCAGGCGTCCCATAACGGCGCATGACTGTCTGCACCGCTTCAGCCAGCACTTCCCAGGCCCCGTCCAGGTCACGAGAAAGCGCCGCCCGGTCGGCGCTGACCCGCGAGAGCCCCCGGCGAGCTGAGGCCACCGCGAGCCCGGAATAACCGAACGCACTTCCGATATTGCGCAAAGCAGAAGAATCGGAAAGGTCCCGCTGCATGCGTGACACGGGCAACTTCTGGGCCAGGTGTTCCAAGAGAGCCGACGCCAGGCCGGCGTTGGCCTCGGCGTTCTCGAAGTCGATGGGGTTCACCTTGTGCGGCATAGCGGAACTGCCGACCTCACCCTCGACCACGCGCTGGCGCAGGTAGCCGAGGCTGATGTACGACCACATATCCCGGCAAAAGTCGATGAGGATGGTCCCAAAGCGCGTCATGGCTGCGAACAGCTCGGCCATCCAGTCGTGCGGCTCTATCTGGGTAGTCAGCGCTGCCCAGGCAAAACCCATTGGCTCGACAAAGCGCCTGGCGACTTCGGGCCAATCGATCTCGGGATAGGCGATGCGGTGCGCCGCCAGGGCCCCAGTCGCTCCCCCCCACTTACCGGGGATGTCGACGGTCGCCGCCTGCGCCAACTGGCGCTCCCAGCGGGCGACGAAGACCGCCAGTTCCTTTCCCATCGTGGTGGGCGTCGCAGGCTGACCGTGGGTACGGGCGAGCATGGGCTCAGCCGCTAGGTCCAAAGCCATTGCGCGTACCTCGTCCACCAACTGGCGAGCGGACGGCAGCCAGACCTCGTGCAGGGCACGCCTCACCATGCGGGCATAGGCCAGGTTGTTGATGTCCTCGGAGGTGGCTGCGAAGTGGACGAACTCCACCCTCTCGGCGCTCCACCCGAGGTCGTCTTGCAGCCGGCGCTTCAAGTAGTACTCGACGGCCTTGACATCGTGATTGGTCGTGGCCTCGATCTGCTTGACCTTTGCCGCCTCGGCCGGCCCGAACCCGTCAACCCACGCCCCGAGGACCTCCGCCTCGCTGTCCTCCAGTGGAACTAGCTCCTCGATCCCAGGCTCGCTGGCAAGGTGCTCGAGCCAAGCGACTTCGACGGCGAACCGCTCCGCTATCAGCGCCGCCTCCGAAAAGCACTCGGCGTAGCGCTCCATCTGGCGCCCGTACCGACCGTCGAGGGGGGACAGGGCGCGCAGGCGCCACTGCGTCGTGCTCATCTCCTCCGGGGCCGCCGGGCTCTGGCCACCCTCCCCAGAAGTGCGTGCGTCTGACCCTTGTACCTCTGGCTCCGGTGCATCTGGCATCGTGACCTCCTCCGGGCGACGACGATACCGGTTAGCTTCTATTCGTTATGGCAGCGGGGGCCTGGGCGAGGCTGGTCGGCGGAGCCGGCGTCGTAGCCGCCATGTGTACTTGCGCCAGCTTTGCAAGCATGAGCGCCGCGAAAGGCGCGGCATCGGCGCAGGTGGCGCCCGCAAAGGGGGTGGCGGCTCGGGGCGCTCGGTCGGTGGCCGCGGCGCCCGCACCGCCCCCGCCCAACGCCTCCATAGTCGGTCGCATAACCCTGTCCGGCTATGGGTCCAAGCTGCAGCACCCCACGGCCCCAACGCACCGTCCCCTCTACACGGATTGCCACCAGTTGCTGGACCCCGCGTTCCAAGGGAGCTGCATCATCGTGCGCGGGGCCAAGGGATGGGTCGCTGGGGTCGTGGAGGTCGAGCACGGCGCAGCTAGTTCGCAGGAGCGCGAGCTCGTATGGCACCGCCAGGGAGAGCAGTGGACGCTCACCCTCGTACGGGTCCTGATCGGAGCGTCAAACCCGGGGAGGCTCTGGTCGGTGGCGGCGCGTCCAGGCGCTGACCCCTACCTCGCCTTCGTGTCCCCCGTGGCCCGCTCCGGTTTCGGCGCCGACCTTTCCCTGGTGTCAACTACCGGCGTCGTCCAGCTCTACCGCTTCTTAGGGCAAGGGTTCGTGCAGGTGCCCCCGTTCGGCGGGCTGCTCACTTACGTCCCCGGTTTCACCGAGGCTATGCCTGCTAGCTCTTATTTTGACCAGGCGCTCATCGGCTACGTCGACGGAGCCTGGCGGGTGGTCTCCCAGCAGTACGTGCCCTATGCGGCGGCCATGGCGCAGCACCATGGCATCCTGACGGGCCCCGGCGTGGTCGCTGCCAGTTGAAATGCGGGCCGGCCCACCGGTACGCGCGATAAACGCACACTGTCCCCGCTCGACGGCAGGGACAACCCCGCTTGTTGGCTCGCTGGCTCGCGCGCTTTGCGCATCTTCGCGCGGCTAGCGCGCGGAGAACGCGCCTTGCCACCGCCACCTTGCGCGCCGAAAGGTGGTTGCCCTCGGTCGCAAGTGGGGTCAGCTGCCGTCCAGCGCGCGGTTTGCTCTCCCGGCGGCCGCCAGACGGCCCCGCTGCCCCGCACCCACCGGTTCGCTGTAGCACGGCTGCACGGCTGCACGGCTGCACGGCTGCACGGCTGCACGGCTGCACACGTGGAGGTCAGCGGTGACAGACTGCGTGCGGATGGACATTGCCCTCGCCGACCCCCTTTGGGGCCAGTCCTGCCTGGCCTACAACGTGCATGCCGGGCTCGACGAGAGCTGTACCAACTTCCTCTGCGGCTTGCAGGACCTGCTGCTTGAGTCCCGTCAACCCCTGCTGCTCACGCCGGCCGGCGCGCTGCACTCGACGATCGCCTACCTGATCTCCGCCCGAGCAAGCTACGACGAGCCAAAGGATGTCCTGTGGGCCCGTCACGGCGAACGGTGGGCGCAAGACCTGGCCCAGGCCGCCGGCAATATGTCACCCTTCGATATGACCTTCCAGCACGTGACCGTGTCGTCGCGTGCCGTCATCGTCGCCGCCAGTCCGGTACCACAAGTGGACGCTCTGCGCGCCGATGTCACCCGTTGGCGCCAAGATGTGGGGCTACCCGGCAGGCAGCCGGACATCTTGTATGTCACCCTGGCCCGTTACGGCCCTGACCTCGTCGACCTGGACGCCCTGGCGGCACACGCCTCGCACCTGCAGGCAAGGAAGACGGCTCGGGTGCGCCGGCTGGTGCTGACAGAGGAGCGCCGCTACCCAAACCTCCAGTGGCACGCCGTGACGGACTTGCTTCTCGGGACGCCCCGGAACCCCGGCACGCAGGACCACGCCAGCTCGGTCAGCCAGGAGGTGAGCCGGTGACAGGCACAGACGAGGTTCCGACCGGCGCCCCTGAGCCGCAACCCGATCTCCGCCGTCACCGCACACGGGTGGTCGTCTTCTCGATGCTGCTCGCTTGGCTCGTGCTGATGGTCGTCGTCGTGGTGCTTGCCGGCTAAGTCGGGAGGTCGAGCGCAGCCACGGGCGCCAGGGGTTGACGCGCCAACGCCTCCGCGCCACAAGGGCACCTGACGGGGCTCCCGGGACCACGCAGTGTTCACTCGGTTTGCACCTGCCGTCAACCATCAGTTCACTCAGCGTTAAAGAGGCCTCCATAGCCTCCTCAGCTGAACCTGACCGGGAGCCGGGGTCGGGAGCACAGGTCCGCGGCGGGCGTTCCATGCCTGCTCACCCGAGCCCGGTCCAGCGCGACGAAAGGCTGAGCACGAATGACACGCACTTCACGACCCAAATCCGCCAAGACGGCCACCCGAAGCCTGGTCGCTGTCGCAGCGGCGATGGCTTCCGCGGTGGCTTACGTACCATCGGCGTCGGCCGCCACCGCTGCCAAGGCAGGCGAGGTGCCGCCCAAGGCAAAGGTGGCCATCTCGGAAACCGGGAGCACGCTGCTCTACCCCTTGTTCCAGCTGTGGTCCACCGCTTACCACAAGCAGTACGGGAACATCTCGATCACCCCGGAAGGCACCGGCTCGGGCACCGGGATCTCCAGTGCAGCCCAGGGGACAGTCGACATCGGCGCCTCGGACGCTTACCTGTCGTCGACGGACCGCCAGCAGTACAAGGGCCTGATGAACATCGCGCTCGCCATCTCCGCCCAGCAGGTCAACTACAACGTCAGCGGCGTGCCCGCCAACCGGCACATCAAGCTGAACGGCCAGATATTGGCAGCCATCTACGAGGGCAAGATCACCTACTGGGACGATCGCGCCATCCAGGCCGTCAACAAGGGTTTGCACCTACCCCACGAGCAGATCGTCGCACTGCACCGCTCCGACTCCAGCGGCGATACCTTCTTGTTCACCTCTTACCTGTCCGCACAGGACCCCAAGGGATGGGGTCAGTCTGTGGGCTATGGGACCAGCGTTTCGTTCCCCTCCATATCCAACGCGCTGGCGGCGGAGGGCAACGGCGGCATGGTGTCCACCTGCAAGCAGACGCCGGGTTGCGTGGCGTACATAGGCATCAGCTACCTGACGGACACGCAAAAGGCTCACCTGGGTGAGGCTTACTTGGAAAACAAGTCAGGCCAGTTCGTACAGCCGACGGCCAAGAGCATTAGTGCCGAGGCGGCCGCGCTCGAGAACAAGACGCCGGCCAACGAGTCGCTGTCCATGATCGACGATCCCGCCAAGGGCGGCTACCCGATCATCAACTACGAGTACGCCATCATCCCCGGTAAGGAATCGAACAACAACACTGCTGGTGCGGTGAAGGCCTTTTTGAACTGGGCTGTCGAGCCCAATGGTGGCTCTTCTGCCAAGTTCCTCAACCAGGTCCGCTTCGTGGCTCTTCCGGCAGCGGTGGCCAAACTGTCGATGGCGCAGATCGCCAAGATCTCCGGCTAACCCCAAGCTCTCCGGGTAAGCCCGACATCGGGTAAACCCCAACATCGGGTACGCGGCGCCTCCGGCGCCGTGACCTGGGCCAACGCAGATAGCAACTAGTTGCCAGGTTGGCAACTAGTTGCTATCATGATCTCCATGACAGCTGAGGGAACTCAGGCACCCTTGGACGCCGGCGCCGCCGAAGCAGCCCTGGAGACGGCACAGCGAGCGCGCTGGGCAGCGACCAGGCCCATCCCGGTACCCACCTGGTACCTATCGACGATCATCGCTTTACTGGCGGCCTACGTTGCCAGCACAGACGCCGCCAGAGCGCTCTCCGCCCCGTGGCTCCTAGGAGTGTTCGGCGCCGTTTACGCCTTGAGCGTAGGGATCTGCATCGGCCTGCTGTACAGGCGCATCGGCGTCGTGTCGTTCCAGGGGCCCTACCTGGCCCCCACCGTCCTCGCCGTAACCACCACCTTTGTGGTCGGGGCCGGCACCTACGTCGCCTGCGCCGTGGCCGCGTTGCCCGTGCGGGGCGTCCCCGCAGCGATCACGGGCAGTCTGACGCTGGGCGTCGGCATGACTTGGGTCAACCGCCGGGTCGCAAGGGACGCGCGGCAGTGGCAGGGCTAAAAGGGGCCGAAGACCGAGCAGCCTCGCCGGCCAATACAGCCCTGCAGGCCAATACCACGCTGCTAGGTAATACCACCCGCCTGGCGGTACTGGCCTTCCTGTCGGCGTGCCGGGAGGCGCAGTTCTCGGCGGTACAAGAGCACTGCGCCGTGTCTGCTCCGACCCTTTCCAAGGCCGTGTCCGCACTGGAGAGCGCAAGTTACGTGAAGGTCCGCAAGGGCTACATCGGCAAGTACCCTCACACTTGGCTGGCCGCTACTAAACACGGGCGCGCCGCCCTCGACGATTACCTATCTGCACTGCAGTTACTGGTGAGCTCCGCCCGGCAAGCAGCGCAGGAATCCGAGCGCACCACCGGCTCGGTCTAAGCCAAGTCGGGCGTCAAAGAGGGCCGGGGCCCGTGGAGCGGGCAAAGTCTCGGCGGGTCGTAAACGGTGGTTGCGGGTAGGAACCCGGTCCGAAAGGTTCTGGCACCTACGCGAAAGAGAGGGACGTGAGCACGAGAGGCTGTGACTCGGCCGGCGAGCCAACCCCGGCGCAGGCACGTTCGGCAAGGTCGTTGGGCATCACGTGGTGGGCCTTTTACATCGCCGGCCCAGGAGCGTTGCACAACTGGTCAGACAAGGGCACGACCGTGATAAAGGATGCAGGGCTACTCCCGCTCCCGATTTATGTGCCGAGGATGGGCAACGGCCTCATCGCCAGCCGTACTCCCGAGGTCGACGCCGAAACCTTCGTCGCTGCTTACCATTCTCGCGGCATCGACGGTGCAGGGGTGCTCGATACTGAGGCGTCCATGCGCGACGACCCCTGGACGGCACAGTACGAGCGCCGCTTCAGCGCAAAAATGATGCTGCTACGCCAGGCGCCCATAACCTACGCCGGCGGCTTTAGTATGCAGGCTCCCCCATCTGCTCCCTATAAGTGGTGGGTAGTGGCCAGCACGAGCCCCGGCACAGATGAGGCCTTCCAGGAGGGCCAAGGGGACCTCGCCGGCATTGCCGTGGACTTCGACTATGCGGGAGCGCAATTTCCCTTTGCCCATTTCGGCTTCAAACCACACCCAAAGCTCACACCGGAGGTGGAAGAGATGTTCGTCCGCAACCCCGACACCGGCGAAATCTGCCTATGCGGCCCGTCTGGAGCGGTCAACCTCGGCAACGACTGGACGGCGGTCGAGGCGGCCTACGGTGCTGCCGGCGTCCCGCTCGTGGTAGTCGAGAGTGCCAGCCTCCAGGCGGCGTTCCTGCACATAGCGAGCCACGGCCCGGCCTAGCGCGGAGGGCCTGGGCGAAGCGCGGACGGGGCTCACCGCCCTGGGTTCAACAAGGCGGTGAGCCGTCGTGGCGGCCTAGGCCACCAACGAGGCACCGGCCCGGGAGCAGGTTGGCGGAACCCGCTCGACCGTTGCGCCGGCACATACCATCATGACCTCTTCGCCAACGCCGCCCACGTCAGTTGCCCGGATTTCCGGGACCGCCCTTTTGGCTCCGCCAAAGTCCCCGACCGGACCGAAGTCACCGACCGGGCCTCCCACTTAGAGTGCCGGTGCCCTCAAGTCGGGATCCTTTTCAGGTAGCGAGCGGCGAACTGGTTGGGCTCGAACCCCTGAGCCATCCAGAACTTCACGGCCTCGGTGTCGTCAGACACGACCAGGGCGCCCAGCCGCCGGGCCCCCTTGGCCACGAGGCGTCGCTCCGCCTCGGCAACCAGCGCAGATGCCACACCTCGCCGGCGCCACGCCGGTAGCACCGTCATCCGGTACAGGTGTGCCCTCCAGCCGTCCCACCCGGCTACGAGCGAGCCGACCAAGTCCTCGCCCGCAACGGCGACGATCAAGGCCTCTGGGTCGTGAGCCAGCAGCGCGCGCACAGGCTGGGCGTCGTCGGTATGCCCCGGGCGCGCACACGCGGCGCGCCACAAGGCCACGACAGCCGCTGCCTCGTCGCTGCGAGCCGACCGCAGTTTGGTACCCGCCGGGCCGTCGACGCTGCGCTGCTCGATGGCCGCCAACGCCTGGCGGGCGAGCTCCGGCCCGTTGCCCTGCACATCTCGGCCCTTGCCCAGCCCTTCGCGACCGGCCGCCCGCCCCACCTTGTCGGCGGGGCCCAAGGAGCCAGCCGCGGGCGGGCTGTCCCCCTCTGAGCCGAGCTGGCTGCTGGCAGCCGCCACAGCCAAGCGGTCGACCAGCTCGTTGTAAGGGTCGGAGCCGTGGCCCTTCACCCAGCGGAAGCTCAGGCGCCCAGGTGCGGCACGGTAGAGCTCGACGAACGGCTCCCACAGGTCCCGGTTGGCGACCGGCTGGCGGGTGGAGCTGACCCAGCCGTTCACGACCCACTTCTTCCACCAACCCTG
>DASSZK010000136.1:0-9397 GCA_035702845.1 Acidimicrobiales bacterium | reverse complement strand
TTCTGCACCGCCACGGGGTCGACGTCATAGACGCCGACTTGGAGGCCACGGTCAGCGAAGGCCAGTGCCAGGGGTAGCCCGACGTGGCCACACCCGCCGACTACGACCACATCCAGCTCGAAAGCCAACTTGAGTTCTCCTGCTCTGTCGCGCTCGGTTTTTGAAACCAGCCGGCGAGGCTCGTAGGTCCCAATGCCCCGGCATAGCAGCCGGCCAAGCCGCACACGCGTGCCGCCCGCGACCTGCCGGCCGGTCCTGTCCGGCTACGGCCGGGGACTGCACCGGCCAGTGCGAGAGCCTAGCATTGCGACCAGCTACGGCCCTAACAAGCCGCCCGTCACGGGTGTGGCACTGGTCCCGCGACTCCCGAGCGCCCTCGGTCCTCGTGGAACCCGGTCGCATCGCTGGTGCCTGGGATAGTGCCGTCCGTGGAGATCGAACTGGCGCCGGTACTCGAAGACGGGCCCGGGCCGTGACCATCGTCGGCGCTCGGGCCTGCGACGGCACCCCCGTCGCCGCTCGGCACCGAACCCATGACCGACAGCCCCTCCTCGATGTCCTGGTCCGGGGTCTCCCGGCCAAAAAGATCTACGAACCATGCCCAACGTGCCCGCCATAGCGCCCGGCGAGCCGCCAGCCCCGCCTGGTCGGCTGCCGGCGGGTGCACCCGCAACGACAAGTAGGACAAGCCCCCCACGGGGATCGGGAGCCAGAAGTTCACAAGGCGCCAGCCCACAACGGCCAGCAGGACGATGGAGCGCTGGGGCCCGAACCCTACGAGTATGGGGATGATGGTGAACTCGATCACCCCGAGGCCGCCGGGCGTCACGGGTATCGCACCCACGATGTTTGCCGCACCGTAGGCCACGATGAGTGCAACGGGGTTGACCCAAGCCCCGAAGGTACCCAGGAACAGGTAAAGGCACGTGGCGTCCAGGAGCCAGTTGGCGGCGGCGAACAGCATGGCCCAGCCCAATTGCCTCTTGTCCCTGGCCAGCTGGCGAACACTGGCGACCAGCTGGGTGAACAGCCGGGGCAGGGTGTCGGAGTGCAGGAACGGCAGCTTGGTGCCGATGGCCCGCAGCACAGACACTGCGCGCGCGTCCCCCCGCGTAAAGAGCAGGAACAACGCCGCCACCGCCGTGATCAGGAGGAGCCCGACGATGGCAGCGACCAGGTAGGCGACCTGGAACCCATAAAAGGGGATGGAGATGGCTACGGCGACCCAGAACAGCACGTTGAGCACCATGGCGCTACCGACAGCCTGAGCGCCCATGGCAACACTGGCGTCGGCCGCGCTCACGCCCGCCTTGGTGAAGAGGCGGTAGCCGAGCAGGTAACCGACGGGGTTGCCGCCGACGACACAGTGGCTGAGGGCCAGGGTGGAAAGTTGTATGCGGCTGACGGTGGCCAACCCCGGATCCGATTGGCGCGGTATCAATAGCCGGGTGAGTTGGAAGTAGGCCACCAAGGCCAGGCACTCGGCCGCCAATGCGGCGAGCGGCAGTACGGGGTTGGCGGACGCCAGCTCGTGGAGCGCCTTGTGCGTGCCGCCGATCTGGGGCACCAGCACGTACTCGATCAAGAAACCGAGGACGAGGAGCTCCGCCAGGTGCCTTACAGTGCGGGGCAGCCACCGGCGGCGCTTCGCAGGCGCGTTCCGAGTGCTCGTGGTCACCTCCGTCACACGCACAGTCTCCCACCCGGTGCACGCTTCGCCGCGCACCCCGAGGCGCCAGCCGAGCGGTACAGGTTCAGATCGCGCCTTTCAACTGCCGTTTTTCATCACTGCCGTTTGCGTCAACTGCCGTTTTCGTCAACTGCCGTTTTCGTCAACTGCTGCTTGCCAGGTGGCGTCTTTGAGTTGGGCCGCCAACGACCTGAGCGCCCGGCCCCGGTGCGAAATGGCGTGCTTGAGCTCGGGCGACTTTTCTGCCATCTCGGCAAAGGTGCGCCCGTCTCCCTCAAAGGGGACGAATACCGGGTCGTAACCAAAACCACCTGTCCCTCGCCGCTCCAGCACCACCCAGCCCTCCACGGTCCCGCTGGCGGATATGGCACGCCCGTCGGGCCACTGGGCCACCGCGACAGTCACGAAACGGGCGCGCCGCTGGTCGGGCAACGCCGGCAAATGGGCGAGCTCGGCCAAGACCTTGTCTACATTGCGCTGGTCGTCAGAGGGCTCGCCGGCGTAACGGGCCGATCGCACCCCTGGCGCTCCGCCCAGGGCGTCGACTTCGATGCCCGAGTCCTCGGCTATGGCGGGAAGCCCGGTGAGGGCCACCAACGCGGCGGCTTTGAGAAGAGCGTTGCCAAGCAACGTGGGCTCTGTCTCTTCCACCTCAGGCGCTCCCGGGGGGCGCTCCGCCAGCTCGGCATCGAAGCTTTCGCCGGCGAATATCTCCCGGATTTCCCGGGCTGTGTGGGCCTTGGTGGTGGCACGGACGTATCCCGGGCGCTGCGAGCTCATTGCGCTCACGGGAAGCGGGGATGCCACGGGGGTCGCGAGGCGGCGGAGGCACCGCCACTATCGCCGCCTGGGCCTGGAGCAGCTCGGCTATCCCATCGCTCGCGAGGCTGAGCATGTTGTCGAGCTGCTCCCGGGAAAAAGTCGCACCCTCGGCGGTGCCCTGGACCTCGACGAGGTTCCCCGAGCCGGTCATCACCACGTTCATATCGACCTCGGCGCCGGCGTCTTCCACGTATGCGAGGTCGAGCATCGGTGTCCCGTGGATCATGCCCACCGAGACCGCTGCGCACCCCTCCTTTACCGGATGAGCGCTGATACGCCGTGCCGCCAGCATGCGGCTGCAAGCGTCGTGCAACGCCACCCAAGCTCCCACGATGCTGGCGGTGCGGGTCCCCCCGTCGGCTTGGAGCACGTCACAATCCAAGGTGACCATCTGGTCAGGAAGCAGCGAGAGGTCCGTGACCGCTCTCAGGCTGCGCCCGATGAGGCGTTGGATCTCCTGGGTGCGGCCGGACTGGCGCCCCTTGGCCGCCTCTCGCTCCACCCGCTCGGGCGACGACCCGGGGAGCATCGAGTACTCCGCCGTAACCCAACCACGCCCGCTGCCTTTCAGCCATCGGGGAGCATCCTCGGAAAACGATGCGGTGCACAGCACCGCCGTGCGCCCCATCCTCACCAGGACCGAGCCGGGGGCAAACTTGGTGAAATCTCGCTCCAGCTCGACCGGGCGCAGCTCGTCGGGTGCGCGGCCGTCGCTACGCCGGCCGCTCATACCCGCCATGTCTTGCCTACTTCTGCGATGTCGACGTTGTCACCGAACACAGTCCTGGCCTCCTCGCGTGCATGCTCTCGGTCTATGGGCGGCGGGAAATGTGTCAGCACGAGGCGCTCCGCTCCGGCCGCCACTGCCGCCTGCGCCGCCTGGCGAGCGCTTAGGTGTTGCATCGACCCCTCGTCCTGCGTGCCCAGCGAAGCCTCGACCAGGGCCAGCGAAATGTCGGGCCCTAGCGAGGCCATGGACCAAGCAGGCCCGGTATCTGCCGAGTAGGCCAGTGACCTGCCGGCGAACTCCGCCCTAGCCGCCATCGTCTCCACCGGGTGGTCGGCGCGCGACCAACGCCACGACATCGGGCCAACTTGCGCCGTACTGCCGTCGCCGACCGTGTTCCAGGCGAAGGTCCCGTCCGGGTTCTCCCCGCTCATCAGCTCACGCAGGCCCTCGGGCGCGTAGATGGGGAAGCCCTGGCGCTTCAGGAAATAGCGCATGGCCACGTACAGCCCTTCCAGGTCGCTCCAGTGGTCGGGATGACCGTGGCTGATCACGACCGCATCCAACTGCTCGAGGGGGATGTGCAGCTGCAAGTTGGCCATCGTCCCCGGCCCCGCATCGAGCCACGTGCAAAAACCACCGGCACGCAGCAGGTAACCGCTACAAGCGCCACCCGGGCCTGGATAGCTGCCGTCGGTCCCGAGGACCGTGAGGGTGAATTGGTCGTCGCCTGGTTCTGGCACTGCCTGGTAAGGGTAATGGGTGGCGTGCCGGGCGGTCGAGACGCCCGTGACGCCTCAGGACGCGGCCGGGGATCACCGGGAGGTGAATTGCCCCCTCACGGCAACCCGCCGTCCTAGAAGTAGAGCTCGTGCTTGGCCCGCTCTACCACTTCTTCGATGTCGCCCGTCCAGACGTCCGTCGAGAGGTATTTCCACCCACCATCTGGCGACAGAGTGACGATCGTGCCCTCGTCGATCTCGCTCGCGCACTTGGCCACGCCTGCCATGGCAGCTCCCGTACTAATGCCGGCGAATATCCCGACATCGGCCAGGCGCCGGCACCATTCGATGCTCTCCCTTGGCCCTACCACACGGCTGCGGTCGAGCAGAGAATAGCCGTCGTTCTCGGTGAAAACTGGCGGGATGAAGCCTTCGTCGAGGCTTTTCAAACCCTCGACGGTCTCGCCCGCCGGCGGCTGGATGGCCCATATGGAGACAGCCGGGTTGACCTGCTTCAGGAAGCGGCCGACACCGATGATCGTGCCCGCCGTGCCGAGCCCGGCTATGAAATGTGTCACCTCTGGGCAGTCACGCCAGATTTCAGGGCCCGTGCTCTCGAAATGGGCCCTGGGATTGGCGGCGTTGCCGTACTGGAACGAGAACCACCATTCGGGGTGCTCTGCCGCCAATGCCTGCGCCCGGCGCATGGCCCCATTGGAGCCCTCGGCAGCCGGAGAGGCGATGATGTCGGCGCCGAACGCGCGTAGCAGTTTGACCCGCTCCACGGAAACGTTTTCGGGGACAACAGCCGTAAAGGGATAGCCCTTGACTCGGGCGATCATGGCCAACCCGGCTGCAGTATTGCCGCTTGAGGACTCCAGGATCCGCCGCCCCGGCTCCAGTTGGCCGTTTTTCTCGGCTTCCTCGATCATCGACTTTGCCGCCCGGTCCTTCACGGACCCCGCAGGGTTCAGGCCCTCGAGCTTTATCATGACCCGCACCCTCGGGTTGGGGCTGAGCTCGCTTATATCCACCAGGGGCGTGTTGCCGATGGTCTCCAGCACGCTTTCGTAGCGGGTCACTTCAGCCCCCCGCCACTGCCGGCATGAGGGTGACCGTGTCCGAGCCGCCCACCTTTGCCTCAAGCTTGCCGAGGTAGCGGACGTCGTCGTCATTGAGGAACACGTTTAGGTGGCGGTGCATCTCGCCCTCGGGCGTGAACAGCGACGGGCGTAGCCCGGGGTACCGCAGGACGAGGTCGTCGAACACTTCGCGCAACGTCGCCCCCTCTGCCGGCACGACGGCCTCGCCGCCGGCCATCGGGCGAAGGATATTGGGCAAGCGCACTTCCACCGTCACGGCATCTCCTCGCTAGGTTGTCGGGTCGGCGGGCTCTTCGAGCAGGTGAAAGCTCAATCCCGACCTAACCGGTCACCATTCTAGGGTATGGCTTGCGCCCAGCAGGCCCCCAACTCAGCTCGCACCAAACGGCCGTCAGGCGCTCGGCCCAGGTGCTGGGCCCCCAGTTCTCAGGAGCCCCAATGCTCAGGAGCCAGGCGCACCTCTTCTTCCTGCACCAGCCCGTCCCTGATCCGGTAGCTGCGTACCGCCGGCTCGTCCTCGCTCAACGAAACCAGGACGTAGTGCCAGCTCGGGTCGGGCGCTTGGCGCACATCGGTCGGCGACGGGTAAGCGGGGGTGTGGGTATGGGAGTGCCATACGCCTATGAGCTGCATACCAGCGGCCTCAGCGGCCCGGTCCGCCCTCAGCAAGTCTCTCGGCTCGACTGTGTACAGGCGCGCCGAGGCGGCCGCGTTCGTAGCGGGGTACACCTCGAGGGCCTGGGCGAGGCTCTGCGAGCCGGCCTCTGCGTCAGCCGGACCGCCTGTTGGGCCGGCGGGCTCGAGACCAGCGATGAGCCCGCACCCCTCCATGGGTAGGCAGGCCAGGCAGTGGGCCACCATGCGCTCCCAGAGGGTTTCGGCCAGGACGAGCACCGGGACGAAACTAGCCTGATAGCGCTATGACCGCTAAGACCGCTGCCTCACGGGGCCTCGTGGCCCAGAACCGCAAGGCGCGCCACGACTACGACGTGGTGGACACCTACGAGGCAGGCATCGTGCTGGTGGGCAGCGAGGTGAAATCGTTCAGGGAAGGCAAGGTGCAGCTGCGGGACTCCTTCGCCCGTGCCCAAGACGGCGAGATCTGGCTGCATGGCATGCACGTGTCGCCTTACGGTTACACCAGCTCGTACGGCATGTTCGACACCGACCGCTCCCGCAAGTTACTGCTCCACCGCCGCGAGATCGCCGAGCTCGAGCGCGAGACGCGCCAAGGTTCTTTGACCCTGGTCCCCCTGTCGGTCTACTTCAAGGACGGTCGGGCCAAGGTCGAGCTGGCACTGGCCCGGGGGCGCAAGGAGTACGACAAACGGCGGGCCATCGCCGACAGGGAGGCTCAGTTGGAGGCCAAGCGAGCCATGGCGGCACGGCGCCGAGAGCTGTAGTTACCGGGAACCGAGAGCAACTGACTGGTCCCGCTCAGGCTATTCCCAGGGAAGAGCGGTACAACGGCCGGTGTTGTACGTGGTACCAGATGCGCTGGACCTCCCGCAGCAGCCGGGCCGTCGGGCGCTAGAGGAGCTGAGAAGGGAGCGCCCGGGATGAACGACACTGTCAGGCTGGGCCGCATCAGAGGCATTGCCGTGGGCGCCAATTGGAGCCTCTTCGCCTTGGTAGCCATAGTCGCCTATTTCCTCGCCACGTCCCGGCTGCCTAGCGACGCCCACGGGTACTCGCCCTCCGCCTACTGGCTGGCAGGTGTAGTGACAGCCGTAGCGCTCTTCGCCGGCGTCCTCGCCCACGAGATGGCGCACGCCATCACGGCCAAGCGCTCGCACATGAAGGTGGACGGGATCACGCTGTGGTTCATGGGTGGCCTGACCCGCATAGAAGGCGATGGCGGCGGCCCGCGGACCGAGCTCTGGACGGCATTGGTCGGCCCTCTCACCAGCCTTGCCCTCGGAGCGGGGAGCCTGGCGCTGTCCAAAGGCGCCGGCGCCGCGGGGTGGGACCTGGTGCGCGCTTCGCTCTTTTGGTTGGGCTTCATCAACATCCTGCTCGGCGTGTTCAATCTCATCCCCGCGTCCCCGCTCGACGGCGGCCGGGTCCTACACGGTGCGCTTTGGTGGGTCACCAAGAACCGGTGGTTGTCCACCCGGGTGACTGCCGGTGCGGGTTCGGTGCTCGGTATGGCGTGCCTGTTCGGCGGGTTGATGTCTTTCGAGAGCGCAGATGCAGTCGACGGCTTCACCCTGGCCGCAATGGGCTGGTTCATATTGAGCTCCGCTAAGCGCGAGCACCTGGCAGGGCGCGCGCAGCACGTGCTCAGTGAAGCCCGGGTGTCCGACATCATGCGGCCGGCTGTCCTGGCCCCAGGCTGGCTGACGGTCGACGCCTTCTGGAAAGAGTGGGTCGCTCCTTACCCTGACTCTGCTTTCGTCCTGGAAACCTGGGGAGGTGGACGAGCCGACGCCGTGGTCACTGCCCAGCAGCTTGCGGCCGTCCCCCCCTCGATGAGGGCTTCGCTCCGGGCGAGGGACGTAGCTCTGCCGCTGACCTCTCCAGATGCGCCGGCCGGCCAGATGGGCGCCGGCGCTGACAGCTACTTCTCTGCCCGGGCTGCAGCTGCGGCTGCGCGTGCGAGGGTGTCGAGTACTGACTGGCGCAAACCCTTGGCACCCGATCAGCCGGCGTTGGCTGTGGCTTCGCGACTGGGCGTTGCCATCCCGGTGGAGGCGTACGGCGCCATCGTGGGCGTGGTCTTGGCCCCAGACGTCGGCACCATGATCAACCGGGGGGCGCCCGTGGGCCGGCGCACCTGGTTCTCCGCGCCGGCGTGGGCCGGGCAGGTCCCTTTCCCCTCGGCCTAGGGCGGGCGCTATGCTGGTAGATCCACGCAACTTGACATGAAACAAAAAGAAATACTCGGGGGTGATCGGATTCGACTTTGGCTGTCAACCCGAGGGAAGCGAGCCGTGGTCCCCGGATGCCACGTTAACAAACTGGGAAAACCATAAATGCCAATACTGGCAAAGCGCGTTTCGCGCTGGCTGCTTAATTGTGGCCCGTCCGTCTGGTCTCGGCCCTGTGGGCCAGTAGCGGGCGTCATAATGCGGGGCTCACCCTTTAGCGTCGCCTTCGTGCTGTAGGGAAAATCAAAGAGGGCTTGGTCAGCTCGACGATGCCGGTGGCGGCGAGCTGTCGACAACTTTCACCGGCTGCGCTCGGAGAAGACTCGGCGAGAGGCTGAAGGACGCGGGTTCAATTCCCGCCACCTCCACAACAACAACAACGGGGTCTTAGCGAAATAACAACGCTGAGGCTAGCGGAATAAATGGGACAAAAAGGTACAGGCCGAGTGCCTGTCCCTTTTGCATTTGCACCTGAGGCGGCCGTCCCCGGGTTTCGTACAGAAACCTCGGCAAGGCACCAGACAGACGGCGCCAGTTGCCTGAGCCCAGGTAAGGCGGCATGCCCGTGGCCGGCAGTGTCGGACAGGTGCACGAGCAGCGTACCGGTTTCGTAATACGGTTCTGATGTGTGGACATACTGCCTTCGGCTCGACGGCACGGCGTCCAAGACGCCGTTATCGACCATGCCGTTCTCCACGCCGCGGTGGTTGACGAAGTCGGCGAGGACCCGCTCCGGTTCCTGCTCATCGGCCCAGAGCGGGCAGGGAACCTGCTCGAGGTGATCGTGCTTGACCGACCGCAGGGCCCGGCAGCCATCCACGCCATGGGCCTGAGAGCCAAGTACCGCCGGCTGCTGCCGCCAGGAGGACAACCATGACGAAGGACCACGGACGCAAGCAAGACGGGACACCGGTCACTGATGAGATGGTCGGAGCATTTGCCGACGAGGCCGAAGGCGGCTACGACGTGGACGAGATCATTGCACGGCGCGGTGGTCGTCCGGCTATGGGTGACGCTCCCGCCAGCGTGGAGTCGGTACGCCTGGCGCCTGACCTAAAACGGGACCTGATCCTACGAGCAGCTGAGGACCACATCAGCGTGTCAGAGGTCATCCGGCGAGCGGTCCGCCAGTACCTTCGCGCCAGCTGAGACTCAACTCACCACGCACCACCCTAAAGAGCCTCAGTGCGGCTCATAGGACGGCTACTGGGCGGGCGCTGCACCGGGCTACGCCACGGTGACGAACGAGCCAGAGTGCCGGCTCAGGCACGGCTACGGCTTGGCCTGGCGCTCGGGCGGCCGCGACCGCTACCGGGGGTACAAGTTCGCCGGTAGGTACGCCTCCGACGAAGCGTCCCCGGATCTCCGCGAGGGTGTCCAGCTCACCCCAGGCGTAGGCCCGGGCGCGGGCGATGGCAGTACGAGGACGATCGTCGGCCGGGACCTCGGCCTCGAACAAGCCC
>DASSZK010000062.1:0-13036 GCA_035702845.1 Acidimicrobiales bacterium | reverse complement strand
ACCCGTGGCCACCCCGGCCCCGGTACCGACGACAGTGGCTCGCACCCCGATGGGGATCGGCTTGGATCCGGCGACACCTAGTCCGCAGCACCTTGTTGCGACCGTGGACCAAACATACACAGTTCACCTACGGTGGACTGATGCCCCGGGCTGTCCTTACTGGGCGCTGTTCCGGGCGCAGCAAGGTCAGTCGTACCCCGCCGCTGTCCTCGTCGCTACTGGCCAGGGCCCGGGTGGTGCCACAGACAAGCCACAACCCGACATGCAGTACACCTACTATGTGGTAGACACCCCCCGGCCTGATCCGGCATCTGACAGCTCGCCGGCAACCGCTACGGTCATTGACCGGCCTGGGACCTAGTTGAACCCCGGGTACCTCCCCCGGTACTGCCGTCACCGATGTACGCGCATCCAGGAGCCAACATGATCCGCAGCGCCAGCCTGAGTGCAGTGGTGGTACTCGGCCTCAGTTCATTTTTCCCCTCCGCCAACCAGGCCGGTACCTGGGTGCAGACGACTGGGGTGCCGCCCTCTGTCAACGTGTTCAGCACTGTTACTTGCACGTCCAATACCTTTTGTTTGGCAACGGACGACTGGTTGAACAGTGCAGCTGGAAAGGTCCCCGCGCAGGGGCTCTTCGGCGAGGTGTGGAGAGGTCACCAATGGGAACAAACCAACTCCGTGCCTTTGAACGTACCGGGCGTCGCGGACGTAGCGCTTCTGGGTTGTCTCAATCCCAAAGATTGTGTGGCTCTTGCCAGTAGCTCTTACGCGTCCAGATGGAACGGCTCTAAGTGGTCGTCGTTCGAGCAGATCGACGGCGCGTTCATGGCGCAGATAGACGCGCTCTCGTGCAATGCGCACTTCTGTCTGGCTATAGATACCATGAGCGGTTCCGGGCTCGTCTACAACGGGTCCTCTTGGAGCCAACCGGCGGTCGTGGACCCGACGCTCGCCAGGCATCGCGGGACGACAGTCGCCATATCCTGCCCGGCAGCTGCGACAAAATGCGTATTGCTAGACAACCTGGGCACTACGGAGGTTATTGGTCTCGATGGTGTCAGCCGGCGAGCACCTCTAGTGGGCATGAGCCACGGGGGCTGGGGCGGGACATTTTCATGTGGTAGCTTGTCAAGCTGCATCGCCGGTGGGTATTCGGCCACAGGTTCCGGCTACTGGTTGTGGAACGGCAAAAAGTGGTCAGAGGCCAGATCGGAAACAGCCGGGAGCCTTCTCGGCGTCGGGCCGGCGCTCGTGTCATGCCCCAGCGCGTCGTTTTGCGGCAGCTTCACAATTCCCGGGCCGTGGTCGATTTACAACGGGCGGGCATGGGAAATGGGCGGTACCAGCTCGCCGCTAGGCGGCCTGAATGCGAGGGCATTGTCCTGCCCCACCCCGAGCTTCTGCATGGCGGTAACCTCGGGTGACACGGCATGGGAGTGGAAACGCTGACGGCGTGCCGTGCCCCATGCCGCTCCCGCACGTCCGCGATTTGTATTAGAATGAGGCAAGCGCAAGCGTCGCGCACAGTCGCAAAAAATATCGGAGGTTAAAGTATGCCGTTAGCTGATCCCGCTCGGTCATCAGGCCGAAGGTACCGCTTTATCGGCGGTACGGCAGCAGCCTGCGGGGTGGTCCTGCTGGCGGCGAGCTATCCCGTCGTCGCTCAGGCCGCCACGGTGAGGCCAACGAACACCGCCCATGTCGTGGCAACATCCCCGCTACGCATTTCCACCTCCCGCTTGCCGCTAGCGAGCACTGGCGTTGCGTACGACGTACAGCTATCGGCATCCGGCGGCCGTGGCCCCTACTCTTGGCTGTTGACCGGTGGCGCGTTACCTGCCGGAGTCGAGCTTTCGCCTAACGGGCAGATATCCGGTACGCCGAGCGTCGCGGGGTCCTACTCGTTCCGCCTCCGGGCCTCGGACTCCTCGGTGCCGGTGAAGACCGCGAGCGGCAGCCTGACTTTGCACGTGCGCCTGACGCCGGTATCCATCACCAGTCCCAACCTGGCCGGTGGCACCATCGGTTCGCCGTACACTGACACGCTCACTGCCACTGGCGGTCACGCTCCGTACACATGGGGCTTGGCATCAGGGCAACTTCAGGCGGGCCTCACCTTGAGCAACACGGGCGTTATCTCTGGGACCCCTACTCAGTCCGGGACCTCTGTCGTCCGGCTCCGCGTCACTGACTCTTCAACTCAGCCCAGATCCGCCACCCGCGGCTACAGGTTGGTTATTACGCCGCTGCCCCTGACGGTCGGCACGACTGGCCTACCTGCGGCCACGGTAAATAGCCCTTACGCTGCCTCGCTCACGGCGGCAGGCGGTACGGCGCCCTATGTGTGGCAAATGGTGGGCGGTCATTTACCCCGGGGAATGCGGCTGTCCTCGTCGGGGACGGTGGCGGGCATCACTGCTGCGGCCGGGACGTACGAGTTTTATGTTCGTGCACGCGACCAGGCCGGTCAGTACAGCCCCAAGACGGGGCTTCTGCTACTGGTCGGTCAGGGAGCGACTACGTGGTCTGGCTATGTCAAGAGCGGCCGCTTCAGTTCGGTGACAGGGACATTCACGGTTCCCACGTCGTTGTCGTGCGGCCAGGGCAACCAAGTGCCGTCGGCAGTCTCGGAGTGGGTCGGTTTGGACGGCTCAAACAAGACACGGCTCATCAAGGCGGGGGTCAGCGAGTACTACGGGCCTCCTGCCACCACCACCGGATCTGGCTCCACCACTACAACGGCTGCGCCGGCCACCTGCCAGGGCGAGAGCGTCACTATCCACGCATGGTGGCAAGCGCTCCCAGCGCCGCCCACGCCGGTGATTATGACCATCACCGCCGGCGACAAGATCACCGTGACAATCTTCAAGGTAACTCGCGACAAATGGGCTCTCACCCTTGAAGACAACACGAGCGGGCAGACTTACAGGTCTGTCGCGACGTACTCAGGTCCAGGTGACACGGCTGACTACATAGTGGAAGCGCCATCCGGCCTTCCTCTAGGTGCTTATTCACCCAACATCGAGTTCAGCAACCTGCAAACCACCGGTCGGTCAGGGCCGCTCGGGGCCGTGGTACTGGTGGAAAGCGGCGTACAGGTAAGCACCCCATCGAAGCTTTTCTCCAACAGTTTCGCGGTCGGTTACGGGTCGATCGCCCCGCCACCCCCGGGGGCGGCGTCCGCCTGATCCTAGTTAGGCTCTTCTGCTCAGGCGGAGGTAAATAAGCCCGGCCTCTTAGCGTACTGCTAGGGGGCCGGGCTTTGCGCGGTAGCTAGCAGCGCACTACAACGTGCGGCGTCTCGGCTCAGCCACCGGCACCTCGTTCTCCTATAAAACCGCTTCTCAGCTGCCCATCGAGGCCTCGGGGGAGGCCCAGGACTTTGACTCTGCCAGCGAGCTGTGCTGGAGCGCCACGCGCGGTACGTCGGGTACGGGCTGCAACAGCCCACCCTCTGCGGCTACGACGTATTCCTACGATGCCGAAGGCGAGCGCGCGGGCGCCACCGCGCCGTCTATCTCAGCCAGCTATAGCTGGGACGAGGCGCGCCAGCTGGCCTCGGCCACTAGCCCCGATGGGAGCGCGTCCGCGAGCTACACCTATGGGGCGCAAGGCCTGCTGGCTTCGCGCACTGCCGGCCAGACGTCCACGGCGATGCTCTGGGACGCCAACGCCGGTTCCCTGCCCGAACTTGTCTACGACGGCACCAGCTACTACATCTACGGCCCGGACGGCTTACCGATCGAACAAACAAGTGCACCTGGTTGCGCCACCGCTTACCCTTTACGCCGGCCAGTACGGCGACGGAGATCTTGACACAGAGGGCTCCGCGAGCAGCTGGCGTGGCTGGCCGTAGCCGGCCGGTGCTTGACCCGCCAAGTGGAAGTGGCTTCATGTCTCGGGACCGACCAGTCAAGGGGGGTGGAGGCGCTGACTACTTCCGCGCGGCCCTCCGAACGACGGGACCTGGGGTCGTTGTACCATTTGGTATGACTCACCGAGTTGGCGCGAAAGGGCAGGTCGTGATCCCCAAAGACCTCCGTGACCGGCTCGGGATCGTCCCCGGGGACGAGGTCGAGTTCGCTCTCGACGAGGTCGACGACGCTCGACTCCTGGGCGGTCCTGCGCTTGCTCGATGGCGGCGAGCCGGCGGCAGCTGGGGTGGAGGCAAACGTTTACCCACCGCTCCGCGCCAAAACCGGCCCTATCAACAGGGCCGGTCGGCACAGAATGTTCCCCGCCAGCCAGCCCCAACATAGGAGCCAGCCGGCGAGCCCTGCCAAAAAGCTAGCCTCCGACCTTCGCAGTCAGCTTGCTGACGAGGAGCTCGAGGAGTACGAGCAGAGCGTCACGGCAAGAGGTGCGGGTGCGGGCGTCCATTTCGAACACGGGGACGTGGGGCATGATCCCCAGAGCGTCGCGAACCTCGTCCATCTCGTAGCGAGGAGCACCGTCGAAGCAGTTTACCCCCACCACGAACGGCAGGCCCTTCTTCTCGAAATAGTCTACGGCAGCAAAGCAGTCTTCAACACGGCGGGTATCGACCAGGACTACGGCGCCGAGGGCACCGTTGATGAGGTCGTCCCACATGAAGGTAAAGCGTCCCTGGCCCGGTGCACCGAAAAGGTACATGACGAGGGACTCGTCTACGGTAAGGCGGCCAAAGTCCATGGCCACGGTGGTGGTGGTCTTGGTGGTCTTCGCCACGGCGTCGTGGTCGTCGACGCCGCTGGCAACGACGGTCATGGCCGCTTCGGTCGTGAGGGGCTCCACCTCGGAAATAGCCCCGACAAATGTCGTCTTGCCGACGCCGAAGCCACCGGCAATGACAAATTTGACCGCTGTTATATGGCGGTTTGAGGTTTCAGAGAGCACGGACACGTTGTATCATCCTCGTTAGGGCGGACAGTTCGATCTCTACGGGGTCGGTCTGATGGATCCGGATGGCTCCGACGTCCAGGAGATCCCCGACGAGGATCGCTACTACCTGGGTCGGCAGGTGCATGTAGGCTGATAGCTCGGCAACTGATACCGGCCGTGCCGCAAGGGACAGGACCGTTCGCTGCTCGGTGTTCTTGGCTAGCCGAGCCCGGTCGGCGAGGCCTTCGATAAGGGTTTCCCAACGCAGACCGGGGCGGGTCGTGACCGTACGGCCACCCGTCAAAATGAACGGGCGGATCAGCCCCAGCTGTTTGGGTGCCTCTTCTGTGCTCACTGGGGCCTCCTTCTAGGTCAGCTGTTGAGGACTTGGGTGCGCAGCTCGGCGATAAGAGCCGGGCTCAGCAGCGCACCGATTTTTTCGAGGAGCAGGTTGGTCTGGTAACCGACCAGGCCGATGTCGCAGCCGGCATTGGCCACGACGCCGAGGCTGCTGCCGTCGGAGATGGACGATATAAACATGTAACCGCCCTCCATGGCCACGATGACCTGGTGGACAGGTTCCCAGCCAAACGCCTTGGCGGCGCCCTTGGAGAGACCGACGGTCCCGGAGATGATGGCGGCGACGCGCTCGGCTCCGGCCCGGTCGAGTGTATGGGACATGGCCATGAGCAACCCGTCGGAGGAGACAGCCACAGCGTCACAGACGCCGGCACTGTTTTCGACGAAGTTGTCCAGAAGCCAGTTGAAGTTCTTAGCCTCGGTGCTGAGCGTCTGAGTGCTCATCGTGAGTTCTGCTCCTTTTCAGGCCGGCCGTCTTTGACCGTGGCCGTGAGGTATTGCGATAGGGCTCCCGTGAGCCCCAACGGGTTGTGGGAGGTGCTGGCGGGTGTGGCCCTTCGCAGCGAGTCGTCCTCTACGGGGAGCGATGCGCCGGGCACACGCCGGGTCAGTTTGCGCAGGCCATCTGCGGTGCTGCGGGCCTGTGCGGCCGGCCCGACGGCGGGTGCCGTTTCGGGCGATGCGGCGGAGCCCCACGACGCTGACGCCGTAACAGCTCCTGCAGCCACGGCCTCCGTGACCCCCGCACCGCCGGGCGCACCGGCGGGAGCAGCGAGGGGCGAGGAGATACCGAGGTCAGGGGTCGGAAGCTCGGGGGCGGTAGCCGTTGCGCCGTTATGGGCAAAGGGAGCCGCCGGAGCTTGCTCGACAATGTCTGTGGCCTCATAGGCGAGCGCCGGGATTTCGGTCGTCTGGTCGGAGGCAACCGGCTGCGTGCCGCCGGCGAAGACCTCTGCCGAGCCTTGCGTACCGTCGGCATCGTTGACATCGCCATGGGAAGCGTCGTCGCTCGGTGCCTGGCGGAACGCAGCTTCGTCAAGGACCCTCTCGGCCCCGTAAGTCTGGGCCAGCTCGGCCATTTCGTGCTCGAAATCGGCGTTGTTGTAGTCGGCTTCGGACATGCGGTTGTCGTTCCCCGAGGACGACCCGTCCTGGGGGGAAGCGGGCAGGACCGAGATACCCGGTGATGTCGCGTCCGCTACTCCAACCGAAGCGCTGACCGGCGCCGAGGTCACAGCCACCGAGGGGGCGGAGGGCAGTTCGGACACGGGGTCGGAGCCCATGTCGGCGCCGGCGCTCAGGTCGGGGACGGCGTCCTCGATGAGCTCTGCCGGGATCTTCACTCGGGCGACCAGGCCGCCGCTGTGCGACTGCTGTAGCGAGATGGCGATGCCGTGGCGGGAGGCCAGGCGGCCGGCCACGAAGTGACCCAGGTAACGACCGGGGACTTCGTCGTCGGCACCGACACCTTCGAGGCGGCGGTTGGCGACTTCGAGGTCCTCGGCCGACATCCCGATGCCGGAGTCGACGATGACGATGACGTAGCCACCCTCGAGGAACCGCCCATAGACGTCGACGGGGGAGCCCGGGGGCGAGAAGCTCAGGGCGTTCTCGACGAGCTCTGCCATGATGTGCACGAGGTCGGTGGTAATGGCGCCGTTGATCTGGGCCGGGTCGAAGTGGTGAAGGCGCAGGCGCTTGTAGTCCTCGACCTCTGCCGATGCGGCACGGGCCACGTCCATGGCGGGCACAGAGGCGCTCCACTGGCGGGCGGGACCGCTGCCGGCGAGGATGAGCAGCGACTCAGCATTGCGTCGCATGCGGGTCGCCAGGTGGTCGAGGCGGAAGAGCTCTTCGAGCGAGGCCGGGTCGGCCTCCTTGAGCTCGATCTCGCTGATGTACTCGAGCTGCCTGGTAACCAGGTTCTGGTTGCGCCGCCCGAGGTTGACGAAGGCGTCTGCCAAGTTGCGCCGCAGGGCGGCCTGGCCGGCGGCGAGCTCGACGGCGGTCTTGTTGACCTCTTCGAGCGCGGTGGCCATGAGGCCCACTTCGTCGTGGGACTTGACCGAGACCTTCGGTGGTTTTGGCGCTTCGCCGCCGCTCGACGATTCCAAGATGGCACGGACCGTCGAAGGCAGGGTGTTGTGGGCCAGCTCCTCGGCCTGGTGGGCCAGGTCAACCAAGGGGCGCGAGACCGAGCGGCTGACCAGGACGACCAGCAGCAAGCCGAGCACCGTACCGATGACGCCGATACCGATGAAGAGCAGGGCGCTTTGAACGGCATTGCTGTGCAGCTTGCTCGCCCGCACGGCCACTGCATGTGCGATAGCGGCGTTGCCCGCCTGGACCGGGGTCAAGGTCTGCTGGAGCGAAACGGGCTCGGTGAACGACGACATCATGCCGATGAGGCTGGCCACGTACTGCGGGCTCAAAGTGGTCATTACGAGCTGGAGGGACTGGTCCACGGGTGAGCTCGTCAACAGGTTGACTGCCCGGCTGTAGGAACCCCTGCCAAAGCTCTGCAGTTCCGCCGCGTACTGCTGGGTCTGGCCCCAGGCCTCGTTGGCGGTGGCGATGTCCTGTACGGCGGCTTGGCCCTTGGCCTCGGCGACGTTCACGACGTCCTGGACGGCCTGCCATTCGGCCTCGGTGTGCTGCAGCGAGGCGTTCAGTGCCTCGACACCGTTGCGCAGCACGGGGTCGTTGATCTGCTGGGGCACGGTGGCCGTTGCCTGCTTCAGGGAGTTGATGATCGACGTGTACGCCTCGTACGTCTGGCGCTCCATCGGGACGGCCTTGTCCTTCAGCATGGCACCAGGTGTGCTCTGGTCCTTTGCAGCCAGAGCCCACTCGGCGCGGGCCTGCTTCAGGTTGCCCAGCTGGGTAACGGCTTTGGCGAAGGTTGCCTGGGCCTGTGACCCGGCGCCGGCAATCGTCCGGCGGAACGACGCCACCGCGGCGTCCGTCTGTTGCTCGATCTGAGCCGGGGTCTGGTCGAAGCCGGCGGTCACCGGGTTCAATGAGCTGATCGACCCGGGAAGGTTGGGGTCGAGCGAGAGGATCGTCGTGATGGCGAACTCACGCTCGAGCTGGATCTGTGCGACCACACCACCGGGGCCCACGGAAGCGTTGGCCAGGTTGGTCTCGTTGTTGACGCTGCTGATCTGTCCCAAACTGGACAGGGACTGCAGCCCCGCGACCGCCACCAAGATGGCCAGCGGCACGGCGAAGGCGGCAATTAGTTTTGATCTGATGTGCCGGAACACGTTTGCCTTTCTTGGTTACTCAGCTGTTTACAAGCTCGAGGGGGTACCACTGTGAGGGGTTTCATTTGGGGCTGCGGGTCTTTTCGTTCTGTGGTGTCTTTTGCTTCACTCGCCGACCAGGGCCGGTTTTCGGTTACGGGTGGTGGATATCGTGCTGGCGCCGCCGGCCTCGTGGGGGAGGCCGATAGCCCAGCTCAGGATGTCCGGATCTTCCGTCAGGTAAATGACCTGGCACCCGCGGCCGGCAAGGGTTGATATCAATGCGGCAGCACCACTTGCACCGAACCGGCGAAAAGCCTCGTCGGCCAGTACGGCGTCGTCGCGCTTGAAATGATCGCCGCCGAGCCAGTTGGAGATGGTCGTTTGGGGTTCGACCACCGCCGGCCCGGAAGTGACCAGGGCGTCCAGGTCCTTGCGCTCTTGGTCGAGCTTGGACCGGGCTGCCTTTTCGACCCCCTTGGCGTGGGCTTCGGCAGCCTGCGCGGCGGCCACGGCGCTAGCCAGGCGATCGCGGTAACTGGCGACCAGCCCGGGAAGGGGGACACCGGCGCCCCAGCTCGGGGCACCGGACGAGATAAGCGCCATCCCGGCCCGCAGAGCGGTATGGGCGGCTTCGAGGGCCAACAGGGCGTCGCGGCTGGCCGCTCGGGAATGCTGGGACAGTTCGTCTGCCTGCTGCACGGACTCACGTTTGTCGGCCTCGGCCTTGGCCAGCGCCGACTGCAAGTTCATGGCTTGCTGGATGACGGCCTCGGGGACGCCGCGGCTGTCACGGGACTTGCGTGCCTGCTCCAGGGAAGTGCTGGCGCTGTGGCGCTGGCCGAGGATCCGGTCCAGCTCTCCCAGTGCGGCTGCAAGGGAGCGAGCGGCTTCGGCGTCGGCGCGCACCGAGCCTTCGTAGGCCTCTTCCGCGGCGGCCAAGCGGGTGGCCAGCTCGTCAAAACGGTTGAGGTCGGCAGTCGCCACCGAGGTGTCTTGCGCAGCATTGGCTGTGACTTCGGCGGCCTCTTGCAGGGCTCGCTCACACTCGCCGACGCGCTGTCGGGAACCGCGTACCGCCATTTCGTGATGTTCCACTACAGCGACGGCAGCCCGTTCCAGCTCGTCGTCGATGTCGACGGTATGGAGGATCTGGCACCCCTTGGTGGACAGCACGGACGAGATCGCCGCGGCTCGGGCCACTGCATTGCCTGCTACTACGGCAATTGCGGGGTGCAGCCCACGGACGAGCATCGTCCCGTCTGCATCGCGAAGTTCTTGGAAGCGCACCTGGTGTACTCCGTCTGGCCGTTGTATCGCTGGATGTTCTTGATTAGCGTCGGCCCGGAAGAAGACGAACTTGAGGGTGACGACGCGCTAAGCCCCTGTTCGGGTATTCCCGTGGCATTTCCGCCGGGGACCAGGAAAAGCGCGAACACGCTGTTGCAGGCCCCTGCCCGGGCGCGCCTGTAGGATCGGTTCCCCAATGGCAGAGGGCACACCAGGAGGCGATCATCCCGAGCGGCCCGAGCTGACGGTTGTGCCGGGTAACGGTGAAGGCGCACCTAAGCAGGGCTGGCGCGTAGTGACGCCGCTCACCCCGGTCCCTGCCGGCCTCGTGCTGTTGCTTTCCGGTCCCAACCTTCAACTTCTCGGCCGGCGACAGCCCGAGATTTATGGGACGGCCACATTGGCTGACCACGTTGAGACGGCGACCCTGGCCGCCGCCGAGCGCGGCCTGTCCTTGGAGCACGTCCAATCCGACTACGAGGGTGCCCTGGTCGAAGCCGTGCACGGGGCCCGCCAGCGTGCTGACGCCATCGTCGTGAACCCCGGCGCGTTGACCCATTACTCGTGGTCGCTGCACGACGCGCTCGCCGCCTTCGAGGGGCCCATTGTGGAATTGCACCTGTCGAGCCCCGGGCGGCGTGAGGCCTGGCGCCACCAGTCGGTGGTGACCCCGGTGGCTACGGGGGTTATCGCCGGGTTCGGCGGCCACGGTTACCGCCTCGCCATCGAGGCCGTGGCCGAGCTGCTCCGGGCCCGGCGCAGCTGATCCTGTGCCGCACGACCGTGGGTGGCCGCCGGTGCCCGCTGCAACCGGTTGCACAAACCACCACCAGCAGCGCCGGCGGGGGTAAGGTCGGCGCACATGCGCATCTGCTACAGCAACCTCGCCTGCCCCGACTGGCAGTTCGAGCGCACCGTGGAGGCGGTCTTCACGTACGGTTTCGACGGCCTTGAGATCCGGCTCTTCGATGGGGAGGTGGTGACCCCTGACCTGCCGGCGCAGGCTCGCAGACGCGCGGAGCAGGCGCTCAGTTCTGCCGGGGTGAGTGTGGCTGCGTTGGACAGTTCGCTGCAGGTGACGGCCGAGGACGAAGGGAAGTTCCTGGCAGACCTGGTGGGGATGTGCGAGATCGCCGAGCAGTGGGGGGCGCCGTTGCTGCGAGTGTTCGGTGGCCCGTTGCCAAAGGGGGCAGCCGAGCGGCGCCAGGCGATGGAGCGAGCCGGCCGTTTGCTCGCCAAGGCTGCGCCGCTAGCCGGTAGGTACCGCGTCCGGCTGGCCTTGGAGACGCACGACCATTTCTCCAGTGCCCATACGGTCGCCGCGGTCCTGGACTTGGCGGGCGGTGCTGCGGGTGCGGTCTATGACTCTCACCACCCATACCGCATGGGGGAGAGCCCCGGCGAGGTGCTGTCAGTGCTCGGCCGCCACGTGTGGCACGTCCAGGCCAAGGACGCGCGGCGCCTCCCGGGCGACGACCAGTGGCAGCTCGTCCCTCTCGGTGAGGGGGAGGTGCCTGTCGAGGAGATGGTGCGCCTCCTGCCTGAGGCCGGTTACGACGGTTGGCTGTCGCTCGAGTTCGAGAAGAAGTGGCACCCCGAACTCGCGCCTCCAGAGGTGGCTTTGGCGCCCCAGGCCCGCTTGCTCCGCGAGTGGGCAGGCTGAGCCGACCCGGCAGGCACGAGCAACAACCAGGGCACAGCGGCAAATAGGGCACAGCGGCGAGCAAGACAGGGACGACTGGAGAAGGCAGTGAGCGAGCAAGAGATATTGCCGGGAGACGGGAACTCGGACGGGAGCCTCAACGACTTGGTGGCTCGTCGCTTCACTCCACTGGGGCCGGGGCCGGTTGGTTTCGGGCTGGTTGGCTGCGGGGTGATCGCCGATGTCTATGCCCAGGCATTCGCAGCGGTAGAGGACGCACGGTTGGTGGTTGCCCACGACGTCGAAGGCGAGCGCGCCCAGGCTTACGCCGAGCGCAACGGTGCCGAAGTAGCCGCATCCTTAGAGGATCTTTTGGGACGCGACGACGTCAGGGCCGTCATCGTGTGTGTCCCGAGCGGGCTGCATGCCGATGTCGCCGTGGCGGCTGCGCGTGCCGGTAAGCACCTCGTGGTGGAAAAGCCGATCGACATCCACCTGGACGCTGCCCGGCGCCTGATGGACGAGGCCGCTCGGGCGGGCGTCAGTTTGAACATCGTCTCCCAGCAGCGCTACAACCCCGGCGTCCAAGCCGCCCGGCGCCTTTTGGAGGAGGACCGCCTGGGCGACGTCCTGTTCGTGCAGGCACGGGTCCCCTGGTACCGCAGCCCCGAGTACTACGCCAGCGGGGAGTGGCGTGGTACCTGGGCGCTCGACGGGGGCGGTGCCTTCATGAACCAGGGCGTCCACTACGCCGACCTCGTGTGCTGGCTGTTCGGCCAGCCCGATGTCATCAGCGCCCACTGCGCCAACCTGGACCACCAGATCGAGGTGGAGGACCTCGCCCTCGCCACCTTCCGCCTGCCCGGCGAGACGCTTGGGACATTGATGACTAGCACGTTGTCCTATCCGGGCTTTTCGACCGTGCTCAGCGTGAACGGCACCCAGGGCAGCCTGGAGCTGACCGACGGCGCCCTGAGCGGCCTCGAGCTGCGGGGCGGGACAGACGGCCTGGACCTGGGTGACACCGGCTCGCTCGGCATGCCGGGAGGCCACATAGCCCAGCTGGCGGACATGGTGAGGGCGCTACAAGAGGGCGCGCCGCCGCCGGTGAACGGTGAGGACGGCTACCGGGCCCTGCGCTTCGTGCTCGACGTGTACCGCCAGGCCGGCTGGCGGTACTGACGGCCTTTTTGTAGCGGGCCGCCGCCCCGGATGGGGCTTTTAGAAGACGATCGTCTTGCGCCCGTGCACCAGCACACGGTCGGTGAGGTGCATCCGGACCGCTCGGGCGAGCACGACCGTTTCCAGGTCGCGGCCGGCTCGGGCCATGTCGGCTACTCCGTCGCGGTGGGTCACCCGGGCCGTGTCCTGTTCGATGATGGGCCCCTCGTCAAGGTCCGCGGTGGCGTAGTGGGCCGTGGCCCCGATGAGCTTGACCCCTCGGCGGTGCGCTTGGTGGTAGGGCTGTCCCCCCTGGAACGCCGGGAGAAAGGAATGGTGGATGTTGATGATCCGCGAAGGGTAGTGGTCGATGAAGTCCTGGCTCAGGATCTGCATGTAGCGGGCCATCACCACGAGTTCCACATCTGCCTCGGCCAGCAGGCCGAGCAGCGCCTTCTCCTGCAGGGGCTTTGAC
>DASSZK010000041.1:0-6412 GCA_035702845.1 Acidimicrobiales bacterium | reverse complement strand
CCTGGACCGTCGCCACGGCTTGGCCGGGCCGGCGGTGCCACCCCGGCCGAGGCGGCGGGGGCTCGCGGCGGCGGAGCGCGCCCCGGAGCGTGAGCCGGTAGCCCGCAGAGGGGTACAGGCATGAGCCGCCCGATGTAGCCGCTCTTGGCTGCCCGGCGTCGCGAAGCCCCGCCGAGATGCCAAGATGCCGACGTGCACCGGCCGACCAAGCGCTCCCTGCTGCGGCTGTGGCGACCCTTCCGGTTGGTCGCCGGTTTCGCGCTCGCAGCCCTGGCCGTCTACTTCGTGGCCGGCAGGACATCAGAGCTCTCGGGGGCTACCGCGTTCCTCACCCAGCTGCGATGGGTACCTCTCTGCCTGGCCGCCATTGCCGAAGCGGCGTCGTACCTCTCGATGGCATCACTGCAGCGGACACTGCTGCAGGCAGGCGGTGTCAGGCCCGGGGTCATGCGTACCGCAGCCATCACCTTCGCCGGCTCGTCCATCCAGTCGGCGCTGCCCGCCGGCAGCGCCTTCCTAGTCCTCTACCAGTTCCGCCAGTACGAACTGCTGGGTGCCGACGAGATCCTCGCCGGGTGGGTCGTAGTCGCCACGACGGTAGTCACGTTCACCACCTTGTCCGTGCTGGCCGCCGTGGCACTGAGCCTCGCCGCCTCGACTGGCACGACGTTCGACCTCGTAGGCGCCGTGCTGGGCGTGGTGTGCATAGCCCTTCTGGCCCTGCTGGCCTGGTCCAGGCGGTCTCGGTTGTACGCCACCGTTACGTCGCTTGGGCGCCGGGCCGAGAAGCTGGCCGGTCTCGAACCAGGCAAGCTCGTACGCCCACTGTCGTACACCGTCCAAAGGATGCGCCATGTCGCTCCCTCCCGGCGGCGTTGGGCGCTGGCGCTGGTGTTCGGGGTTGGCAGCTGGCTGACAGACTGCGCCTGCCTCATGGCGGCCTTCCTGGCGGTCGGCGCCCAAGTTCCGTGGCAAGGCCTGCTCCTGGCCTATTGCGGCGGTCAGCTCGCGGCCAACCTTCCGATCACCCCAGGGGGCCTCGGTGTCGTTGAAGGCAGTCTCACCGTGGCGTTGGTGGACTTTGGGGGCGGTCGCGCCGCCACAGTCGCCGCGGTCCTTGTTTACCGGTTGGTGAGCTTCTGGAGCCCGCTGCCGGTCGGTGCGGTGTGCTGGGCAGCTCTTGCCCGGGCGAGGCGCAGGTTCTTGCTCAAAAAGGAGCTGGCCCGAAGCGCCCTCGGGCTCGCCGACCCGCCTGAGTGGTCGCCAGAGCTTCAAGAGCCGCCAGAGCTCGATCAGGCATCTGGCCTGCACGGGCAAACAGCTATGAAAAACGAAGGCGTACGAGGGAGCGAAGGCGCATGATGAGAGTGGTGCACACGAGCGGTAACAGCTCTGGAAAACGCCTCGTCCGACCGGTGGTCAGGCTGCTCGGGATCGGGGCCTTCGGCCTGGCACTGGTCGGGTGCCACGGGCCCGGTCTTCCCACTGTTGGGCTGGCGAACTGTTACCAGGACATCCCTTTGGCGGAAGCGGCGCTCAACGCACCACCCAAGTCGTACCACTTCGCCGGGGTCCGCTTGGTAAAGCCGCAGGCAGTCGCCCGCATCGTCAAGCACCGGTTCCCCGGCGACCACTCCTTCAAGTACGTACCCGCTGCAGGTGAGCAGGTCTGCGCCTTCGCGTTTACCGGCCACTTCAGCCCTGGCCAGGTCTCGATGGCTCCCCCGGGCAAGTCGGGGTCGGCCGCGATCGTCATGGTCACGACCAAGCGCTCACTGCTGTTCAGCTTCTTGCTGCCCGCCCTGCCGGCCGATTTTTCGCAGGACTTTTCACCGCACCTGAGTGGCAGGCTCTAGGGCGCCTCAGGTGGTAAGAAGCTCCCGAGCACCGCGGTCGGTGGAAGGGTGACGCAACTTGGACATCGCCCGCGCCTCGATCTGGCGGATCCTCTCCCGGGTCAGGTTGAAATGCTCACCGACCTCATCCAGAGTCCTGGGCTCCCCCCGGTCCAAGCCAAAGCGAAGGCGCAGGATCTCCCGCTCGCGCTCGTCCAACGCGACGAGCATCTTGCTGACCTCACCGGACAGCAGCGAGGCGGCCGCCGCTTCGAAAGGTGACACGGCGGAGCGGTCTTCGACAACGTCGCCCAACTCGGCATCGCCGTCCTCGCGCAAAGGCTCGGACAGCGAAAGCGGCTCGGCAGCGTGACGGAGGATCTCGACGACCTTCTCCTCTTCGAGCTCCAGGTCCGCAGCGAGCTCGGCGGAGGTGGGGCGCCGCCCGAGCTGGCCTTCCAAGCGCCCACGGGCCTTGGTCACGCGGGTAAGCAAATCACCTGCGTGCACAGGGAGGCGCACCGTCCGTCCCGTATTGGCTATGCCCCTGGTGATGGCCTGGCGGATCCACCAGGTTGCGTAGGTGGAGAACTTGAAGCCTTTACGCCAGTCGAACTTCTCCACGGCGTGCATGAGGCCCAGGTTCCCCTCCTGGACGAGGTCGAGCAGTGGCAGCTCCGCAGCCTGGTATTTCTTGGCGATCGAAACAACGAGCCGGAGGTTGGCCTTGACGAACGTCTCGGCGGCTTGGTCCCCCTCCTTGATGGCACGGCGCAGCTCTCGCTTTCGGGGCACCGTCAGGTTCTTCGCTGCGCCGAGCTCGGCACGCGCCGCCCTGCCGGCTTCGATGGCTTGAGCCAGCCTCGCCTCGTCGTCCTTGGTAAGCAGCGAGTGCTTGCCGATGTCGTTCAGGTAGAGGCGGACAAGGTCTTCCTCGGGCTGAGCGGCGTGATTGTTTGGCACTTACCTTGTTGTCCTCGCTGCGAAGGGCGCCGTGTGGGCGCCCGAGAAAACCGGCTTTGCGGCAGGCCCCATGCCAGCCAGGCGACATCCTAATGACACCCCGCGTGCACTACGACCCGGTTGTCACCTCGACCTCCGAACTCATGTTACCTGTAGGCCCCGACCAGGCGGCGCGAGCACGAAGGTTACTGGCTCGGCTCCGCACCCGGCGTGGCCTGTCCACTGCGCAGGGCCCGATCTGGCTCGGGGGCCTCGGGAGCAGGGGCGTTGTTGGTCACCGGAGGGTCAGGGACTGGGGCTCGGGGCAGCACCCCGTTTGGGGAGCCGACGTCGGGCGTTACCGGCGCTGCCAGCCCGGTCTTGGGCGGCACGGGTCGGGGTGGCACGGGTCGGGGCGGCACGGGTCGAGGTGAGACAGATCGAGGGGACGCAGATCGAGGGGACGCAGATCGAGGGGGCACAGGTCGAGGGGGCACGGCCTTGGGCGACCCGGTAGGCCCGCTGGCCGGCGGGGCTCCTGTCTGGCCTGCTCCTGTCTGGCCGGCTCCCGGCTCGGGCGCGGTGGGCTGGTTGGGCGGGCCCTCGGGCAGTGCAGTGGTGGGAACAGCGCCAGGCATCAGTCCCGAAAGCACGCCGAGGTCGGTAGACGATGTAGCTGCCTGGCGGTTAGCGGCCGTGAGGGCAACAAAGACTTCCTCGCGATGGACTTGTACGTCCTTTGGAGCGGTTATCCCCAGGCGCACCTGGTCCCCCCGGACCTCCAAAACCGTGACCACGACATCGTGCCCTATGACGATGCTCTGGTGGACATGCCTCGTTAGGACCAGCACGGTCGCTCCTTCCCTGGGCGATGGCCGAAGCCTAGTGGGTGCCATACCCCGGAAAGGGTCACTACACGAGCACAGATGTCAGGGGAGCCCAACCGCCGGCCCCGTGTACTACGGTCGCCGGTCCTCAGGAATGGACGATGAGTGGTGCCTGTGGGTCGTACCCCGAACCCGAGAGCACAGCCTGCAGCGCCATATTGGTCAGCGGGTTTACCACCAAGGGCCCGAGCAGGTTGGCTGTCGTCAACTCAGGCTTGGGACCGAGGGTGAGTATGACCAGCACGTTGAGCGCTTCTTGTCCATCTACGTCGAGGGCGGCGCAAACGTCGCTACCGAAGCGTGGCTTGTACCAGGGGAAGAAGAGTGCCGGTCTCATGACCACGAAGCGCAGCCCCGGCACCTCGCGGCACTCGAGCACGTAAAAGGGGGTCGGCTCTTCGCCCCATGGCTTCATGGAGAACGTGCGCGCCCCGGCGAAGCCAGGGATCCCGGCCGAAAATTTGAGGCTCGACGATGTGGCGAGACTTCCGTTTGGCGTCATGGCTGTCGTGGTCATCCGAGGAACTGCACCAGTGAGGGTTGAATGATCTTGGCCGTGGTCGCCAAGGCCGCTTGATAGGACATTTCGGCCAGGTTCAGCTGGCTAATGACATTGGCTTCGTTGGCGTCGCTCAAGGTGGCGACCTGCTCCTGGAGCGACGAAACCGTGTTGCCCACCTGTGTCTGGCTGGTTGCCAGGCCTGCTCCCAATGCGCCGACGGTGCCTTGGGCCTGCACCACGGTGTTCATCGCCGATTTCAGGTTTGTCAGGTCCGTCCCCGACAGGGCCGTCGTGTTGCCGTTGGCCAGATCCTGGGATATCTGGTCCAGGAGGGCGAAAACACTGTTGGAGCCCGTCCCGAACACCTGCTGCCCGGTGACGCTCACGGTCACCTTCTGGCCGGGGCCGACGACGCGCGTGACCGGCGTAGCGCTCCCGGCGTACGCATAGGCCGTCGCGGGGTTGTAGTTCACATTTCCCGGCGTACTGACGCCAGGAACACCCGCCTGGGGGAACGGCTCCGTCCCGAGCACGCCGGAGAAAACGGGCCGGTTGTTGTAGGTCGTAGCGGACAGGCCGAGGACCTGCTGCTTTATAGCGAGAACTTCCTGGGACAGCGCCTGCAAGCCGGCCGAGTCCTGGGCGCTGGCATTTGCGCCCGAAAGCACGTCAGTCTGCACCTGGTCGAGGCTCTTTACAACCGACCCAAGCGCGCTGTCGGCAGTGTTCAACCAGGACTGGCCGTCACTGATGTTCGACGAGTACTGCTGGAAGCGGCCGATCTGGGCGTTGAGGGCCAGGACCTGCGACGTACCCGATGGGTTGTCAGACGGCTGATTTATCGCTTTGCCGCTGGCGGCCTCCTGCTGGAGCGTGGTGAGGTTGCTCAGCGATGTCCCGAGATCGGCGACCATGAGCATGGTGGCCGATTGCTGGGTGACACGGGAAATGTCCGACATAACCGCCCTACCCGTTGACCATGGAGACGAGGGTCTGCAGCGTCGTGTTCACCGTGCTGATGAACTTGGCCGACGCATCGTACGCGTTCTGGAACATGACCATGTTCGTCAGCTCTTGGTCAGTGTTGACACCCGTAGTTGATTGCAGCGCAGAGTTCACGTTCGTTGTCACCGCCTGCTGGTTCGCGTAATTGGTGTTCACGGTGGATGTCGCCTGCCCGATCGCCGTCACCAGCTGGTTGTACGCGGCATCGGCTTCCTGGCCTGTGGAACTGGTCGCCCCGCTCCAGGCGGACGCCGTGCCTCCGGCCGACCAACCCGAGGTCGGTTCGGCAAGCGTCGCCGTTTGTGAGTTGGGGAGCTCGCCCACGTCGGCAGCGATCGTCCCGTCCTGGTTGGTCGCAGTCGACCCGGCCGGCACGGGAGCGGAAGCGGCCGCGATCAGCGAAGGATCCGATGCCACGGCTGGGTTGACCTGGATGTCGGCCGCACCGGTACCGGTAAAGAACGGCGCTCCCTTGTTCCCGTTCAAGTCGTAACCCGTGCTCATCAGGTAGTTCACCGAGCCCATGAGACTGTGGGCAACCTGGTCGAGGCCGGCTTGGTAGGTGGGGACGTAGTTGTTGACGACGTCGAGCATCCCCGCCAACTGGCCGCTCTGGGGCTGGAAAGTCGACTGGTCCTGGCTCCAGGTGAGCGAGTAAGGAGGGCCGCTTTTTGACAGGGAGAGCTGCTGGTAATTGACGCCGGCAACGAGGGGTTCCCCGCCCACCGTTACGTTGACGGTGTTATTCGCGCCCTGGGAGACCGAGAGCCCCACCACGTTGGAAAGCTGCGAGATGATCTGGTCGCGCTGGTCGATCAGCTCGTTGGCCGCCGACCCTCCTCCCGCCGAGGCGCCGATAATGGACTGGTTCAGGTTGGCGATCTGGGTGGCGTCCTGGTTGACCTGGGCAACGCTGAGCGAGATGTTCTGTGCTGTCTGCTCGCTCAACGTGTTGAGCGATGTAGACGTTTGGTTCAGCTGCGACGCGAGGTTCTGCCCCTGTTGGACCAGCATCGCCCGGGTGGGGATGTCTGCGGGGTTGTTGGCCAACGTCGACCATCCCTGCCAAAACTGGGTGAGCGCCCCGGACAAGCCGTTGGTCGAGGGCTCAGGGAAGTTCTGCTGGACCCCTTGCAAGCCTGACTGCTGAGCCTGGAGCATGCCTTGGGAAGATTGCTCGCTGTAGCTGCGCTGGCGCAGGAACGCATTGTCCAGGCGCGAGACGCTCGTGACGCTGACGC
>DASSZK010000034.1:0-9550 GCA_035702845.1 Acidimicrobiales bacterium | reverse complement strand
GAAGATGCGGTTTATATGGGACTTGACCGTTGCTTCGGAAATGAACAGGCGTGCGCCGATCTCATGGTTTGACGCACCCTGGGCGATCAGCCCGAGCACCTCCGCCTCGCGCTCGGTGAGACCGTCAGGCAGGACCGAAGGCCTCCCAGGAAATGGTGGCGCAGGAGCGGTAGCCGCCTTGACCAGGAGCGCCTGGACGGCGGGGTCGAGGACCGACTGGCCCGCGGCCGCTGCCTCAAGGGCGCGGCGGATGTCGTCACGGGAGGCGTCCTTGGTGAGATAGCCCTTGGCTCCGGCGCTGAGGGCCGCGATCACCGACTCGTCGTCGGCGTAAGTGGTCAGCACGACGACTGCTGTCGCCGGGTGCTCCCGGCAGATGGCGGCGGTGGCCGCAATGCCGTCGAGGACTGGCATGCGCAGGTCCATGAGCGCGACGTCGGCACCTGACTGCGCCACGACGCTGACCGCTTCGGCACCGTCGGCAGCCAAGCCGACCACCTCCATCCCGCTCAAAGAGCTCACGATGGTGGCGAGCCCTTCGCGCACCACCCTCTGGTCGTCGGCGATGACAACCCGCAGCACGGGCACGGTCGCGGTCATGCGGCCCCCGCCGAGGGCCCGACGGCAACGTGCGGGGATGCCGGTCCACTTGTGACAGGTGCGCTGGCGTGCACCCTCCACCCGCCGCCGGGCAGTGGTCCCGCTTCGACGCTGCCTCCGATGAGCAGTACTCGTTCGCGGATGCCTTGCAACCCGTAACCGCGGCCCGCGCCCGCCACCACTGTCGCGTCCTCTCGTTCGCTCTCCGTCGGAGGAGGGGCATTGGTGATGCACACCACGACAGCGTCGGGCTCGTAAGCGAGTTCCACGACTGCACGTACACCTCGGGCATGTTTGGCCACGTTCGTCAAGGCTTCCTGCACCACCCGGTACAGCGGTAAGGCCACGTCGCCCGGTAGGGGCCGGGAATTACCGGCAACTTCCAAGGTGGCGCCCCTCTGCGCCGCCAGCACCACCAATCGCTCGTCCAGTGGAGGAAGCTCTTCTCGCAGGGCCGCGACGGCGCCCCGGGCCTCGTACAGGCCTTCGCGTACAAGGCCTTTGATTTCGACAAGTTTCGACGAGAAATTGGGGTCGGCGCCTTCCATTTGCGCACCGAGCGCCTCCAGCTGCAACGACAGGGCCGACAACGTGTGCGCCAGGACGTCGTGCAGTTCTCGAGCCATGTGGTTGCGGCCCGCCAGCAATTCGGCGCGCGCCGATTCGGCGTCGGCCCGGGCACGAGCTACCTCGATTGCCGCCTCCCCGACGGAACGCTCATGGGCGATGCGGCGGTTCACCCCTATGATGCTGCCCGCTAGCACGGCCGAAAGCGCGCCCAGCCAGACTGACCACGTGCGCCCGGCGACCGGTACAGAAACGGCGCTGGCCGCTAAGCCTCCTGCGCCAATCCAGATGGCACGACGTACCGGCCAGGTAGAACAAGCTCCCATGGTGGCCACGGCCGCGAAAACCATTGCCAGGGGCGCGACACCGACAAGCGCTCCACCTGCGGCGGCGATCGTGGTCAGGGCCAGCGCCCGCAGTTGCTCGGGGCCACGCCTGGCACGTGCCAGCAACCACATGGCCCACCCGAGCACGCACAGGGCGAGCAAGGGCAGTGCTAGCGCCAGGCCCCCGTGCTTGCGTATGTCCCCGGTGGTCACTATCCCGTATACGAGCAGGCCAAGGCCGGCCCCGTTGGTGCCGACCTCGGCCCAGTTCACCTCGGGCTGGGCACTCGAAGAAAAGACGGCCCTCACGCTGACCATGTTGCTACTAATCCGCCGGTCACAAAAAACTAAGGCTGTGTGGCCATCGCGGCGCCGGGTCGCCAGGCCGGCAAGAACGCCCGCCCGGCCAGCACTACGGTCCGGGCCAGCGCCTCACCGATGGCCATGAGGATCAACGCCGCCACCCACCCCGTGATGGACAGCGCATGGTGCGCCGAGAACCTGGCGATCGAGGCCCCTCCACCGTGGGTGGCGTAGAGCTGGAACGCGAGGCGCATGCCGACTCCGACGACCCACAGCACGGCGGCCAGTGGGCCGGCTTTTGCGAGCACGCTGCCACTCGGCCCGGCCTGCAGGCGGGTGGAGTAGCCGGCCCCGGCCCCGAGAGCTACGCCAACAGCGGTGCAGAGCCCGATCAGTACCAGGTTGTTGCCGGAGGTGGGCACGGACCTCAAGAAGTCGAACGCCACATAGGCGACGATGGCCAGCGGCAGCAAGAGGTTGCGGGCCGTCAAGCGCCTGCCCCTGACCTGGAAAATAACGATCCCGATAAGGGCGATGTCCAGAACCCAATCAGTAATGGTCATGTTCCCAGTGTGTGGCGGGAACGCACCACCTGTCATCGAACCACGGGTGGGCCCAGGGTGGATGCTGGTTGGATCTTTGCCTCGCCGTTCCTAGGCTTCAGGCCACCCGTACTCGCGGGTTACGGTGGCCACTCTCACCCTGTACCCCGCGTACCAGTCCCGCCTGCCTCTTTCCTGGGCGACGAGATGGGCGGCCACGGCTTTCCAGGCCCTGGCTGCGTCCTCGTCGCGCCAGTACGAAACCGTGATCCCGATGCCGTCGCGAGCCGATTCGATGCCAAGGAAGCCGTCCTGGCTCGAGGCGAGGTCCTCCATGGCTCTGGCCATCGCTTGGTAACCGGTGTCGAGCGCGGTCCGCACCGACGTAAAAACAACGGCCACGTACGGCGGCTCGGGTGTGCGGGCGATGCCATCGCTCAGCGGGCTCACGGCGCCACGCGCACCATCGTGCCCGATGTAATTGCAAGCAACTGCTGGCATGTCGTGGCGAAAACGGAGTGGGGCGTACCCGCCGCTGCCCATAGGGTTTTGTGGTCAGCGAGGGCTTCGTCAACGAACGTGCGCAGTGCGCGAGGATGCCCCAGCGGGGAGACGCCGCCTATGGCCTGGCCGGTGGCGGACCGCACCTCGTCGGGTGTGGCCCGGCGTAAGCCCGTCAGCCCGGTGGTGGGACCCAACACGTCGAGGTCCACTCTGTGAGCCCCACTGGTTAGGACCATGACCGGCCCGTCGTCGGCCATGAAAACGAGGCTGCTGGCGATGGCCCCGACCTCGCACCCGAGCGCGTCAGCGGCTTCTTTGGCCGTCCTGGTCGAGGCTCCTAGCTGTCGCACCTCGGTGCCGGGAGCGACTTGGGCGAGGACCGCAGCTACGCGCGCCGCTTGGGGATGGAGCTCATCACCGCTTGGTGCCGGTGCCGGTGCCGGGCCCACGCTCCCCGTAGCGCTCATCCTCCGAGGTTACATACGGACGATCTCAGACGATGCGGGATTTGCCTGTGCGCTCTAGAAGTCAGTGCGCCCTAGAAGTCAGCGCGCCCTAGAAGTCAGCGCGCTCTCGAGGTGAGGCGGCCCAGTGGCCGTAGAGTCAAGACGCGCTCGGCATGGCGTTCTTCTTGGAGCAGCTTCTCTCGGGCACTGAGCAGGTCGAACTGGGTCACGAGCCCGTCGAGATGGTAAGGGTTTTCCCGGGCGACCACCGGCATGACGCCAACTCCGAGCGCGGCCATGCGGTCTGCTACCGCTCGCAGGACCTCGTCGGGGTAGGCCACGGCCCGGGGGGGCACCATGACGTCTGCTATCGCGTCCGTGCCCCGGTCGCGCCCCGAAAGTACCGCGGACCATGGGACGACCCCCGCAAGTGCCCCGTCGGGGCCCAGAACGGGGAAGAGCCGTTGGCGGCGCTCGGGTGAACCCTCGGGCAGAGACAGGTAAAGCTCCGCAACGGACCGGTCCGGGTCGACACTGTACACGTCGGTGTCCATGACCTCGCGGACAAAGGTGGCCTCCAGCGGGTCGACGCTGTACTCACGCATCACGTGAAAGCCGCGGCGGGCGACTTTTTCGGTGAGGATCGACCGCTTCAACGTCAGTACGCTCACCAAGTGGGCGACCGTCGCTGCGACCAGAAGAGCAAGCAAGCTGTTTTGGTCGTGGGTGAGCTCGAAGGCGAAAACAATGGCCGTAAAGGGGGAACGCGTCACGCCGCCGAGCGACCCCGCCATCCCCACGAGAGCGAACGCCCCGACCGGGGCACCGGGTAGCACGTGGCCGAGGATCCCCCCAATGGCTGCGCCCATCATGAGCACGGGTGCGAGGATCCCGCCACTTGTCCCGCTGCCAAGGCCCGCTGCCCAGATGGACAACTTCACGATAAACAGCAATGCCATTGCCCCCAGGCCGAGCTTGCCCAGGAGCTCGAGGTGGATACTCCCATAGCCAACGCCTAATGCCCGGGAGTCGATCAGACCTCCCAAGCCGATGAACAGGCCACCGATCGCCGGCCACCACATCCAGTGCAGGTGCCCCGTCAGCTTTTTGAAAAGGTCTTCGCAACTGTAAACGGCTTGCGTCATCACCCAGGCGCCCAGCCCTGTCGCGATCCCTATGACGGCAGCGCCCCCCAAGGCAGCTCCGCCTAACGGTGCGTGAGCGGGTACGGGGAACAGCGGCTGAGGCGCCACCAGGCCGGCGCCCGCCATAACCATACGCAGACCGTCGGCAGTGGCTGCGGCGAGGCCGATAAGGACCATTGAGCGGGGTTTGAGCTCGAAGACCAGAAGCTCTACGCCGAAAAGTGTCGCGGCCACAGGGGTGCCGAACACAGCGCTCATTCCGGCGGCGGCACCGGCCACCAATAGGGCGCGGCGTTGCGCAGCTGTGAGGCGGAAAAGCTGTCCCACGATCGAACCAACCGCACCGCCGGTGAGGATTATGGGCCCCTCGGCCCCGAAAGGACCGCCAGTGCCGATGCTTATTGCTGACGAAATGGGCTTCAGTACCGCGAGGCGGGGCTGAACTTTCGACCCCTTGATCATGATGTTCTCCATGGCCTCGGGGATCCCGTGCCCGCGGATTTGCTCTGATCCGAAACGGGCCATAAGGCCGACGAGCAGCCCGCCCCCTATCGGTATGACAAGCGAGATGGCCCCGAGCGTGGCGATGCTCGGCGAGGCCAGGTGAGCGCTGAAGCGCTGGTAATAAAACAGGTTGGTGAACAGGCCGATCAGGTCCAGCAGGCCGAGCGAGATGCCTGCGCCCAGTGCTCCGACAACTATCGCCAAGGGGACCAGGCGCAGTAGCGCAGGGCCGGTCGTGAAATCGCCGAGTGCTCGCTCAGTTGTGGTGGGTGGCCGGCGCTCGTCCCCTAGAAAAGTAGCTGAGCCCGGCCCATGCCCTGGCGAAGGGCCATCGTGCACGGGTTCAGTGTGCCCAGGCTCAGTGTGCCCAGGCTCAGTGTGCCCAGTTTCGGTGCGCCCAGTTTCGGTGTGCCCAGTTTCGGTGCGCCCAGTTTCGGTGCGCCCAGTTTCGGTGCGCCCCGTCCCGGTCTGCGCAGGCGCGCCGGCGGGCGTGGCAGGGTTCCCACTAATCATCGTGTCACGATGATATCGTAGGACGAGTGAGCTTGCCGGACGCCGCATATCAACGCCTCCTGGCACTGCGTACAGGGCTTCGCCACTTCGAAGCGTGGAGCGCTCACCAGGCGCGGGCAGCGGGCTTGACTCCGGCGCAGCACCAGCTTCTGCTGGCGGTGCGCGGTCACCCGTGCGACGAAGGGCCAACGATCGGCGAGGTCGCCGATTACCTGCTGCTGCGCCACCACAGTGCCGTAGGGCTCGTGGACCGGGCCGAGGAGGCCGGATTGGTGGTGAGGGAGCGCAGCGAGCGCGACCACCGCGTCGTGCGGCTGCGCCTGAGCCCGCTGGGCGCCGCGCGATTGGAGGCACTCTCCGCCCTGCACTTGGAGGAGCTCGATCGTCTTGCCCTGGATCTGCCCAGTGCATGGGCCGGGCTGGGCCGGGTGTACACCCTCCACGGTTTTGGCGACGAAGGCCATGTGGGGGCAGACGAAGGCCATGTGGGAGGAGACGAAGGCCACGTGAGAGGACAGGAAATATGAAGGTGGCAACGGCGCGCGTCTATGACCAACCCGAGCCCGGCGATTTTTGGGTGCTGGTCGACCGGCTCTGGCCGCGGGGGATGGCCAAGCAGGACGCGCCTCACCAGCTCTGGCTGAAAGATGTTGCGCCCAGTTCGGCGCTGCGCAAATGGTACGGGCACCGGCCCGTGCTGTTCGACGAGTTTGCCCGGCGCTACGAGTCAGAGCTCTCAGAGGCGCCGGCCCGGGATGCGTTGGTCACGCTGACGTCGCTCGCCCGCCAGGAACACCTGGTGTTGGTGACGGCCACCAAGGACCTCGAGCATTCGGGCGCGGAGGTGCTGCGCCGAGTAATTGGCCGGCGCGGAGACGGGGCTCAAACTGGGCCGGGCCGTGGCTGAGGCTCGGTTGAGCCGGCCCTGCGCCCGGCCCCGTGGCCGGCGGCGGTTATCGTACGTGCCGTGACGATCTTTGCCGACCTGGCCCCGGCTCTTGACGGGGTACGGCTGTCCCTGCATGTACTCGCCGCTACCGTTTGGGTTGGCGGTCAGTTGACAGTGGTCGGGCTGCTGCCGACCGTCCGGCGCATGGGTGACGATGCCAGCCGACGGATAGCGAAGGCGTTTGCCCGCTTGAGCTGGCCCGCCTTCGCAGTGTTGATCGCCACAGGGATCTGGAACGTGGTCGCCGTCAGCAAAGGACAGCCGCCTGCGTGGAAGGCTCTGCTCGGTGCCAAGGTGGCCGTGGTCCTACTTGCCGGCGTAGGCGCCTGGTTGCACCAGAGGTCGAAGTCCCGAAAAGGGCTGGCTCTGTGGGGAGCGCTCGCGGGCGTGGCGTCGGTGGCCGCCCTCATGATGGGCGTTTTCTTGGCGGGGTAAGTACCTTCTCGGAGATGTCGCGTCATTGCATCTCAGCGGACGAGCGGAGGCTGGGCGATGCCCAGCATCTTTTCCTCGTTGAGTAGATAGAAGATCCTGGTGATCCGTCCTTCGACCTGTTCTCCCGTAATGACAACTGGCGGGTATTCCTCCGTTTCTACGATCATGGCCGCCGCGCCGTTCACGCTGGTGGCCAGAATGCCCGTTACGGCAAAGCGCTGGGCCAGGTTGATCACGTACCGGGCAACCCGGCCGGCACCGACTACCGGGTACCTGGCTGCTCGTTGACGGGGGCCTCCGTCACTCAAGAGGACCACATCGGTGTCCAGCAGGGCGAGCGTTTGGGCCAGGTCGCCCTCGGAGACAGCGGTCAGCAGCTGCGTCAGCAATCCCGCCTCGAGTTGTTCGGCAGGGACGGGACGCTGTTCTCGGAGACGGCGCCTGGCTCGGCTGGCGATTTGACGGCAAGCCACCTCGGTTTTGCCGGTGGTCTTCCCGATGAGTGAATACGGCTCACCGAAAACGTCTGCGAGCAACCAAACTGCTCTCTCGATCGGGGATAAGCGGTCCAGCATTATCAAAAAGCCGAGTGTGAGGGACTCTGCCAGCTCGGCACGGTCTTCCGGCCCGCGCACGGAAACGATCGGCTCGGGCAGCCACGGGCCAATATACGTTTCTCGGCGCCGAGCGATGGCTCTGGTGCGGTCTATGGCTAGGTGAGCCACCACTGTCGTCAGGTACCCGGCAGGGTTGTCGATCTTGGAGCGATCTTGGTTGTGCCAGCGTAGCCAGGCCTCCTGGACGACATCTTCGGCATCCGCGTAGCTCGACAAGATGCGATAGGCGAGGCCCAGCAGGCGGGGGCGCTCTTGGCTGAAGAACGTGTCATCGTTGCTCACACTGCAACCATGCCATCGCGGCCTGAGCGGAGGGACATGGAGGAGCGCGCTGCCGCGGTGCCTGCTGATTCGCCGCTGCTCATGGCGGCGTCGGCGAGCAGTCCCACGGGCCCCACCCAGTCCCCGGCGACGAACCCCCCGGGCAGCCCGGTTGAAGTGATCGATGGGCGGCCGGCCAGCCCAGCACCGGGTGCGGGGGCGGCCCCGTAGACCGTCATTTCATGCAGGAACCGTTGACTGACAACGTCGTCTGGCGTGATGCCGCACCGCTGGGCGAAGGACCAGAGTTGGGCGCGGTCCTCGGCCGCACTGCGAGCACCGTACCGCATGACATGGACCATGGCTCCTCCATTGGGGGCCAGACGGGCGTTGGGCGAGTGCGTGGACAGGTACAGGGGTTGGTCAAGACCGAAGGCCACCCTGGTTGTCGGCGGCTTGCGCAGGCCAAGGTCAAGACAAGCGGCGGTTACTGGTTGGCATAAGTCCCAGTTTGGTTCTCCCGGAACTAGAGCAGCGGCAGCTCGGCTGCTACCGACCGCAATGACAACGGCAGCGGCATGCACATTCATCGTGGGGCTCGATATGGACCAGGATCTGTGCCCAGCCGGGGCCGGAGCCGGTGCCCGCCCCAGTGGGCTGATGCGCGCGCCGGTGATTACCCTGGCTCCTCCTGATTTGGCCATGGCCAGCAGGCCGTCTACGAGTGTTTGCCATCCCCCGTCGAGGTAGATGACGTTGCCCCGGAGGACGAGCTGTAACTGGCTGACTGCGGCGTCTGCAGAAATGCTCCTCAAGTCCCCGGCGTAGGTTGCCACTCTCACCAGCGCGGAAAGAACGGCACTTCCCCCTTCCCCGAGGTGCCGTGACCGGATCCAGGCCTGCGCGGACTGGCCGCCCAAGCTCGACGGGTCGAGCCTGCCGATCGTGGTGAGCAGGCGGCCGAGGCGTATCTTGTCCGCGCCGCCGGCCAGGTCGGAGCGGAGCAGCGACAGGCCGGATGTCGGCATCACCCCCAAGTGCCAACTCGCCTCGTAGTAGCCGGCGACCCGGGTGTGCGGGGGCGCCCCGCTATAGCTCAGACCCAACCGTTGCAACACCGCCGCTCCGGCTCCGGCGCGATAAAGAGCATGAGGCCCCTGGTTGAACGTGTACCCCGACCGTTGGTCGCTCCTCGCTCTGCCGCCCGGAGACCTTGCGTCTATGAGCACAACGGACGCTCCCTCGCGTGCTGCCGTTATGGCTGACACCAGACCCGCCAGCCCGGCTCCGATGACCGCCACGTCGAAGTCCGTCCTGCCTGCACCCGTCATAGCTCGCTCTCCCCGTTGCCTTTGAACACACGACGTACGCCGGCGCAAAGTTGTGACACCCGGGGGGCGGTTTGTTGCGGGGAATATTCTCATTGCTTGAGGCGGGTCGTAAGACGTCCCGGGTAGGCCACCAGCGGGCACAGTAGATGACATGGGCTCGACACCACAGTTCCGGCCAGACCTATACCGGGGTACTGCTGCTGACTACGACCGCTACCGGGTCCCGTACCCACCTGCGCTGGTCCAGGACCTCGCCACCCGGACGGCACTCAGCGGGACGGGACGGCTGCTGGACCTGGCATGCGGTCCCGGTCGTGCCACGTTCGCCCTATGCGCTCACTTCAGAGAAGTCGTGGCTGTCGACCAGGAGGCCAGCTCCGTCGACTACGCCAAGGGCGTTTCCGGCGAGCGGGGAGGCTCTCACATCACCTGGGTAGTGGGACGCGCTGAAGATGCCGAAATCGCAGGCTCGTTCGAGCTGGTAACGGTGGGGGACGCATTCCATCG
>DASSZK010000369.1:0-3211 GCA_035702845.1 Acidimicrobiales bacterium | reverse complement strand
GCTCAAGGTGTACCCGGCGTTTGGTTCTCGCCGCGAGGCCGAGCTGAAGCTGGACCGGGCACGCATCTTGGACCAGGGTATGAGAGCAGCGCGCACGCGGGGAGGCGCCACGCTCTTCGAGCAGTTGCGCGAGTACTCGGTGGACGACGACAGCCGCCGCATTGACTGGGCGGCGACAGCTCGCGCTTCGAAGCCCATAGTGCGCACCTACCGGGCCGAGCGCAACCAGCGGGTGCTGTGCCTCGTCGACTCGGGGCGCACCATGGCTGCCCAGGTGGGCGGGGTGGCTCGCCTGGAGCACGCCATCGACGCGGTGATGATGCTCACCTCCGTGGCCTCCCGGCTGGGTGACATGCCGGGTGTCGTGGCTTTTGACTCTGCGGTGCGGGCGTCAGTCCCCCTACGGGCGGGGGCGTCCCAGCTCGGCCGGGTCACTGAAGCGCTGTACCAGCTCCAGCCCCGTTTGGTGGCTACCGATTACCGCGGCGCGCTGGCCGAGGTCCTGGCCCGGGCTCAGCGCCGGGCACTGCTGTGCCTGCTCACCGAGCTCGATGAGGCGCTCGCCGACACGCTCTTCCCTGTGCTGCCTCTCATCGCCCGCGAGCACGTCCTGATCGTCGCCGCCGTCACTGACCCCGACGTTGCTGCCTGGGCCGCCGGGGAGGCGGGCTCCCCGGGCACGGGGCATGAGGGCGAAGGCGGAGATGCGGTCGAAGCGACTTACCTCTCAGCGGCAGCTCTGCTGGCGCTGCGGCGCCGGCGCCAGCTGGCACACCACCTGCGAGCTGCGGGGGCAGTCGTCATCGACAGCCCACCGGGGCGCTTGGCCCCCGCGCTCAGCGATGCCTACCTCGACATCAAGGCTGCAGGCCGGCTCTGAGCCGGTGTGCCGGCAAGCGTCGGGCCGGTGCGCCCGGGGAGGTCCGCGCCCCTCCTGCGAGCGGCCCGCCCCGCGCCGATCACCCAAACAAGGAACAGCACCTCGACCGTTATGCCGGTGCCGACCCGCACCGCAGTCGGCAGCGTCGAGCCGGCGACGAAGCCCTCGATGATCCCGGACACTGCCAGGGTCAGGAAGGTGCCCGCGGCAATGTAGGTGCAGCGCCGCGCCACCCCCGCCAGCGCCGCGCTCCGGGTGCGGTCGCCCGGCGCGACGAGCGCCCAGCCCAGGCGCAACCCGGCTGCCCCGGCGATCACCACCGAGGACATCTCCAGAAGGCCATGAGGCAGTACGAGGCCCCAGAACTCGGCGGGCCGGTGGGCGGCGTAGAAGAGGCCGCCGGCGCCGCCGATGTCAAGCCCGTTGAAAACCAGGGCGACCAGGGTGAGCACTCCGAACGAGATGCCGCCGGCGAAGGCTTCCAGTGCGACTTTTACGTTGTTCGTGTAGACGGTGACGGCGAACTGGGTGGCCGGTACCGACACGTAATAGTGCGAGAAGTCGTGGTCGACGTAAGCCTGGCGCACCGCCGCAGGCGCCAGCGCGTCCAGGGCAGCGTTGGAGTGGTCCAGCCACGTCCCCAAGGCGAACGCGGGGACGAGCACCGCCAAGGCGCTTGCCAGTACGAACCAGCCCGACTCGTACACGGCAAGTGGGAAATAGGTCGTGAAAAAGCGGCCAAAGGAGCGCCAATTGTGGCGTCCCCGGCCGTAGACGAGCGCCGACGTCCGGGCGACGCGGGCTGTCAAGGCGGCGAGGAGGTCGGGGTCGGAGAAATGTGCCTGGGCGTAGGCCAGGTGCCCCGACGCCCGAAGGTACAGCCGGCCCAGCTCCTCGACTTCCTCGGTGCGCAGGCGCTTGTGGCGCCCGCAAAGCTGGTCCATGCGCTCCCACGCCGGATTGTTGTCGACGACAAAGCGGTCGATGTCCACGCACGGATGCTAAAACGTCTTGGCGTGGCTATGGCGAACCAGGTGATCACCCCCGAAGCTGTCGTGCTGGACCTACCTGTGGCGGGCCTGGGGACGCGCATGGTGTGCCGGGCCATCGACGTGCTGGCCAGTGCAACGGCGGCGGGCATCATCGTGCTCGTGGTCTTGGAGGCGGCCGGTGCCACCGCCGGCATTGTCACCGGCATCCTGGCCGGCTTTGGCGTACTGGTCCTGTACCCGGTCCTCTCGGAGACGTTGTGGGGCGGGCGCAGCGTGGGGAAGCTGGTCTTCGGGCTACGGGTGGTGCGTACCGACGGCGGGCCGGCGAGCCTGGGCGAGTGCGTGGTGCGGGCCGCTCTCGGCCTCATCGAGGTCTTCGGTCTCAGCGCCGTGGCGGCGGTAAGCATCTTCATCAGCGGCAAGAGCCAGCGCTTGGGCGATATGGCGGCCGGGACGTTGGTGGTGCGCGAGAGGCGCTCGCGCCAAGGCTCGTTGCAGCCGGTGCGTTTGCAGACACCTCCAGGCCTTGAACAGTACGTGCGCCAGCTCGACATCAGCGCGATGACCCCCCAGGACTACGAACTGGTCCGCCAGTTCCTGGTCCGCTGGCGTGAGTGGCGTGACGAGCCCACGCGCCAGCAGATCGGCGCCCGCTTGGCAGGGCCGCTCTGGCAGCGCATGCGCCACCCTGTCCCCCCGGGTTTGCCTCCCGACTACTACCTGGCTTGCATCGGCTACGCGTACCAGTTGCGCTACCACGTGGCGCTGGCCCAACCGGCGCCCGGATGGGGGGTACCGGGTGCGCCCGGGCCCAGCGCCGCCGGCATTGCCGGCCCTCCCGGTGCGCCACCGGTGTGGGGTGCGCCCGGCGCCGGGCCCTGGGGCTAGGGGGCTGGGGCTAGGGGGCCAGGGCTAGGGGGCCAGGGCTAGGGGGCCAGCTCCACCTTTACAGAGCGGGTTTCCCCCGGGACAAGGGCGAGCTCCGCTACGTTCTGCGCGGCCTTGAGGTCGTCGAGGGCCGCCGCCAGTGCGATGACCTCGTCCTGCGGTGCCTCGAGGTGCACCAGCGCGACCGGCGCGCGGGGGCCGACCTTGGCCTCCGACTTGGTCCGGCGGATGTCGCCCAGAAGCTCGATGCACGCTGAGTAGGCCTCGCCCGTGCCCTCCACGCCGCTCGCCGCCGGCCACGAGGCACGGTGCACCGAGCCTTCCTGCCACCAGGACCACACCTCTTCGGTGACGAAGGGCATGAAGGGGGCGAACAGGCGCAGCAGCGTGGACAGGGAGCGGGCTAAGGCCCGTCGGGCCGACGTCGCCCTCGCCGGGCCCCTCTCGCCGT
>DASSZK010000367.1:0-5429 GCA_035702845.1 Acidimicrobiales bacterium | reverse complement strand
CCGATGCTGGGCGTCTGCATGGCTTGGGGGATGCGCGCCCAAAGCCTTTCCAGTAGAGCGTAAGTGGATTGGAGGGTGAACTGGACCAGGTAGGTCCCGGCGAAGACTACCGCCCAGGTGACCACCTCGGGGGTCCGCGCTACGGTGCCGTCCTTACGTGCCTGTTTTTTGCGCCGGGCAGTCGGCTTTTCTGTTTTTGAGTGCTTGTCCTCGGCCATCTGCTCAGGGCCTCGCTCCCAGCAGCCCGAGCCCGTCGGTGACGGCCCGGTCGACCAGTGTGCTGACCGCCCCTGGCAGGAGCGGGAGGCAGATCCCGACCACGGTGAGGGCGATGGCGATGTTGACGCCGAAGCCGATGGACATGATGTTCAGCTGGGGAGCGCTACGGGTTATCAGGCCCATGGCGATATAGGTGAGGAACATGCAGGCGAACACTGGTGCGGCGATCTCGACGGCGGCTACAAAAAAGAAACCGATCTCGGACACGAGCGTTGGGCCGATCAACGCCGCTGAATGCGTGCTAAGCCCGAACGCCTTGAAAGACGTGAGGAAACCCTTGACGATGAGAAGGTCGCCCCCGGTGACGAACACCAGGGTCGTCATGATGACGTTGTAGGTGTTGGCTGTTACCGGGTTGGGAGTGCCACTTATCGGGTCGTAGATCGTGGCTGCGCTGAGGCCGCTGCTCATGTCGGTCAGAGCGCCGCCCGCCATCAGGACACCGAACATGAGCGAGGTGATGTAACCGAGGAGCGCCCCGATGGCGGCCTGCACGACCAAGCCGGCGATGAACGCACCTGTGCCCATGGTCTGTAGTGCGCCACTTTGGCTGGACAGCTGCGGGGTCGCCGCCAGAGCGAGAGCAGCGGCCAGGCCTGTGCGGACGACGAGCGGGATCACCCGCGAAGAGAAGGGGGGTGTAAAGGCAAGCCACGCACTGGCACGCACGAGCGCGAACATGAAGGCCAGGAAAGGGCCGGTTGCCAGCTCGAAGTTCATCCGGGCCTACGCCGCGCGCCTATCCCTCAGCTCGTGAGCTGAGGGATCATCTGGAACAGTTGTTCCGTAAACCCGACCAGGGAAGTGATCATCCAGTGGCCGGCGATCACGATGGACAAAGCGACGCCCGCCATCTTCGGGACGAAGGTCAGGGTGACTTCCTGTATGGAGGTGATGGACTGCACGAGCGATATCGCCAAGCCGACGGCCAGAGCGGTAAGCAACATCGGCGCTGCCAGTTCGGCCGTCATCGTGAGCATCCTCACCGCTATCTCGATAACCGAAGTGTCTGTCATGGGGCCCCCCTCCCTCAGTGGAAGCTCGCCAGCAGCGACTTGACCACCAGTGCCCAGCCGTCGACGAGGACGAACAGCAATAATTTGAACGGCAGCGAGACCAGGGACGGTGGCAACATCATCATGCCGAGAGACATGAGCGTCGCGCTCACCACCAAGTCGATAACCAGGAACGGGATAAACACGACGAAGCCGATGATGAAGGCCGTGCGGATCTCCGAGAGGGCGAAAGCGGGGACGACGGCGGTCATGGGGACCTGGGCGGGCGAGGTTGGCTTTGGGCCCTTTTCGAAGATGGCGAGGTCGTCGGCACGCGTCTGGCGCAACATCCATTCTTTGATGGGCGCCTGCGCGTCGGTGTAGGCCTGTTGGGCCGTGATCTTTCCGGCCATGTAGGGCTGGACGGCCTGGTGGTCAACCTGGCTTATGACCGGTGACATCACGAACAGGGTGAGGAACAAGGCCAGGCCGGCGAGCAACTGGTTGGGTGGCACGCTTTGGAGCCCGAGGGCCTGTCGAGTAAGCGACAGGACGATGATTATGCGGGTAAAGCTCGTCAGCATGATGAGCAGGGACGGGGCGACGGCCAGCAGTGTCAGGCCGATCATGATCGCGATGGACTGGCTCGGCTTTCCGAGTGCGCCGCCCAGGTTCACCGATATCGTGCTGTTGCCAGTGCCGGACTTTGCCACCGGGCTAGGGCTGTCCGGTGCCTGAGGTGGAGTGGCCGTGACGGTGGTTACGCCCTGGGTGCCCCCTGTCTGGGTGCCCCCTATCTGGGTGCCCCCTATCTGGGTACCGCCTATCTGGGTGCCGCCTATCTGGGTGCCGGCAGTCAGATCTGTCCCGGTTTGGGGCGCGGCCGCAGGGGCCAGGGTGGCATGGTATGCGGCAGGCGCCGGTGAGGCGTCACCGGGAGAGCCTGCAGCCATCACGGCCAGCGCCAAGGTGCCTACGCCGATGACGGCGAGGGCCACGAAGGCGACAGCGCGTTTTAGAATGCGACCCGGGCCACGGGAAAGCCCGGCCGGACGATGAGTTTTTAGCATGGCGCTCCGGTGAGCAGAGCGCGGGAGCTAGCGCCTGACGGTGCGCTCCCGCAAGGAATCCAGCACGAGCTTCCATGCGGTATCGGGACGGTCTGCGCCGTCCAGGGCAGCCATCCCGGCGTCCCCTATGGGTTCTTCGGCCACTGCCGAAAGGTCGGGTACCCGCTGCGAGGGAAGTTCTCCGAGCAGGGTTACCGATTGTTCTGTTACGCCAATGAGCAGGCGCCGCCCAGGCGCCTCCACGAGTGCCACGCAGGCTCCCTTTCCAAGGGGCTTGCGGTAGACGATGTCAAAAGGGGCTTCCTGCTTGGGGCGCCGAGGACTTTTGCGACCCGCGCCCATGCTGGGGACTTGGGCAAACTTGCCCTGCCTTCGCTTCAACAGCTGGGCGGCTCCCCACATGACGCCCATGACAACGGCCATTGAGAGCACTAGGCGTACGAGCAGCGCCACCATGTTCGTCATTTAGTCACCCGTCAGCAGTTCAGTAACGCGTACGGCGAAGCACTCGTCGACTACGACGACTTCGCCTCGGGCTATCAATGTCCCGTGCACGAAGATATCCACAGGGCTGGCTACGGAGCGGTCCAACTGGACGACGGCGCCATTGTGGATGCCGAGCAGGTCCTTGATGGGGATTTTCGTGCGCCCGAGCTCTACGCTGACCGTCATTTCGACGTCGCCGAGGGCGGCGATCGAACGGGGACCGGCGGCCGGGCCCGGTGAAGGGTCCAAGTGGGGCAGCTCGGCGGTCGGTTGGGCGCCCGAGACGGCGACTACGACGAGGCCTATCTCTTCTTGTGCGGTCAGGATCGGCACGGCCACGGCCAGCTCGCAGTCGCGCCCTTGAACGAGCGTTTGGGCTTCGCAACGCTGCAGTTCGCCGATATGGTCTGCGCTGCAAACCGGGCCGAGGGGAGCGATGGCCGTAGCCAGGGCGCTGGCGATACGTCCCTCTCCCGGCACGCTTGCCTGGGGAGCGAGGATGATGCTGATCTCTCCGCACGGCCCGAGGGGGCCCAGCAATTGGGCGCTCCAGGCTCGAGCACCGCTGGCCGCGGCCGGCCCGGTAGGAGCTTCAGGGGACCACGGGTTGTACGCCGCCCCTGTGGCACCTAATGCGAGGTCCCCGGCAACGAGGCCGGCGGTTTCCTCTACGGCGGCGCTGAGGGCGTTGGTGTCGGTATCTACGCTCACAGGTCAGCCCCCTTCTTGGCGGTAGGCCCGATCACGGCAAAGGCTTTTTGCGTGCCCCTGCGCCCCGCCAGGACGGAAAGGAACGGGATATTGCCCACATACAGGGTCAGCGGGTCCTCCACCGGGTGGTCCAGCACTATCACGTCGCCCGGTGCCAAGCCGGCGACCCGGCGCGACGGGAGTGCTGTTTCTTTGAACCGCACGGTCGCTTCTACGGCGCACGCTCCCAAGCGCCCGGTGCTGGCGACAGAGGCGGACGACGACGATGTGCCGGCGAAAGCCTCGAGGCTCGCAAGTAGGCCCTCGGCGGGCACCGCGATCCGTAGGTGACCCTCAGCGGTGTTCATCCTGACCTCGAACTCGAAGGCAATGAGCAGGCTGCGTGCCGCCGAGGCCCGTATGAGCTCGAGGCGGCTTTCTTGCCTGGAGATCACGGGGTGTGTCTCGACCACGAGGGCCAGGGAGTCGGCGAGGTCCCCCATGGTGCGCTGGTGGATCTCGGACAGCAACGTCAGTTCGACCTCGGTGAGCGGCTCCGAGCGTTCCTGGGCCGCCCCGGCACCTCCCATGAGCTTCTCGACAATGGCGGTGGCCAGGGGGACGTCCATGGTGATGAGCCCGGTGCCGGCGAGAGGAGGCACGCTAAGGCGAGCGGCACAGTACGGCTCCGGCAGCGAGGCGAGCAGGTCGTCCCAGGACCACTGCTGGACTGGCGCCATGGTGAGGTCCGTCTCGGCCCCTACGAAAGTGCTCAGGTCGGCGGCAAAGAGCCGGCAGAAGTTCTGCCCGACCAGGGCAAGAACCTGTTCGTGCTCGTCTTTTAGCGTGCTCGCAGGACGCACGCGGAACGCCCGCAGCGGCTTGGGGCGCCCCTCGCGGCCCAAGGGCATGACCATCGTCTTGGTGGCTTGCGCGCTCATCTGCCCTCACGATCGGCACGCAGCCGGCGGACCTGAGCGCAGCTACTGCATGACGAACTGCTCGAAGTAGACGGCTTGCACCAGTCCCGGCCATTCGTTGTCGAGAGCGGCAGAGATGTTGGCCTTGAGCCGGGCCGGGCCGCCCGGCTTGAGCAGTGCCGCTTCGGTCGTGCCGCCCGCCTGGGTGTTGAGTATGTCGAGCACGATCGCCTGGTCAGTGGTGAGCACTTTGTCGCTCTTGCCCGGGTTGACCTGGATGGCCACCGTGAACTGCAGGTAGTGACCGTCGCGCAGGTTGACGGTGAGAGGGTTCTCCTCGACAATCGGGCCGCCTGCGGTAGTAGTCGGGGTACTGGCCGAGGCGGAACTGGCCTTCTTGGACATGGACATGTACGCGTACGCACCAGCGCACAAGACGACGACTACGCCGACGATCACTACGAGCTTCTTTTTACCTTTCTTCTTGGTCTCGGGTGCGGCGTCCTCTGCGGGCACCGCCTCGGGTGCTTTAGGTTTCTTGGCCATCGGTCCTTCTCATTGTCTGACATCCGCTTATGGTGTGACATCCGTCGTGGAGAAGACGACGATCTCCACACGGCGGTTCTCTGCTTGGTGGGTGGCGTTGTTGTTGGGTACGAGCGGGCGCGTGTCAGAGTTCCCGGTGGCCTGCAAGTGCGACGCGGCGACGTGGTGGGCGATCAGGTCTTCGACGACAGCCACGGCGCGGGCTGACGACAGTTCCCAATTATCCTTGTACGGCCCACCGATGATCGGTTGGTTGTCGGTGTTCCCCTCGACGTCGACCTCGTTGGGCAGGACGGCCAGCACGGGAGCTAAGGCGTTCACGATCTCACGCCCCTCAGGTTGGAGCTGGGCGGAATCAACGGGGAAGATGATCTGGTTGGTGAGGATGCTGACTATCAAGCCACGCTGGTCGAAGCTGAAGCTAACGTCCCCTTGGAGGTGCA
>DASSZK010000355.1:0-6352 GCA_035702845.1 Acidimicrobiales bacterium | reverse complement strand
TGGCTTTGCTGGGGCGCCCGCCCTATCAGCCACTGCAACCACGCCACGGCCTCCGCTTGGCCCTGGGGCGTCCAGCCTGGAACTGCCGGCCATTCCGGACCGACGATGATCTCAGAGATGTGCAAGGCGGCGATCTGAGCTGCGGCCTGTTGCCGGGCCTTAGGGGTCGTCGGCAGCATGGCCTGGCCCGGTTGGCCCAGTGTGCGCAGTATGCCTTGGTCGCCGACGACCCCGCTGTTGGTGCCAGTCATCCCTGTGTCACTGGGCATCGTGAGGCAGAACTGGGACTCTGCCTGCCAAAGCAGGTCCATCTCGTTTATTGCGGGTACCACGAGCGCGACGCCTGGTTTGCCTGAAGGCAACGCCGCAGAACGAGGCGGGCAGGCCAGGCCGGAGGTGAACGCGCTGTAGCTCGGGCTTGGGGCGGCGAGGAACGAGGTGGTCGGGAAGATCGCTACGAGGCCGAGTACTGCCACGGCCATGCCCGTGACACGCACTGGCAACTTCGAACGCCAAAACTGCTCGCAGCCAAGGGCCACCAAGAAGCCGGCGGCGATCGTCATGGTGGAAGCGAAACGGTCGGCCAGCAGGTTGCTGAACAGTGGCACGTGCACGGAAAGGTCAAAGAACGGCAGGTTGTCTTTTGTGATGACACCCCCGTGGTGCAGCGTCGGCCCCATTGACAGCACTCCGGTTGCCAAGGCGGCCAAGGCCACTGCCCACACGAGAGGTCTACGCCAGCCCATGATGACGGTGGCCACCATGAGCACCAGGAAGGGTATGCCGAGGTACGCCCCCTGCTCGGAGATGTTGCCTGTGTAGTGCTGAGCAAGGTGGGCGGCTGCGGAGGGGTAGATCTCGGTGACCTGGGTCGGCGATATGAAGTTGAGCAGGTCGCTCACGTAGACGTTCGGAGGGTGGGGGTTCTTCACCCGGTAAGGGCCGAGGAACTGCACCGCGAGGAAGGGTGCGGAGAGCACGCCAAAAGTGGCCCCGGCGACCACGGAACCTCGCCAGGCGTACGGCCATATTTTCGTGAGCTTGGCGTGGTGCCACGCCGCCAGGACGACGAGGGCGACCGATGCCGTGACGGCCTCCATGAAGAGGATCTCTTCGCCTGTGAGCAGCTGCGCCCAGGCGAGCACGCCGAGCCAGAGGCCGTCGACCCAGCACCTGGAGCTTTGGACGGCCAAAAGACGGTCGAGGACTATGACCAATAGCGGCGCGCTGAGCAGCAATGTCTGGGCGAGATGGCCGTTCGCCTGGGAGAACATATACGGCGAGAAGCCCGCCAGCAGCGCTCCGACCAGTGCCGGCACCGGTCCGGTCCACCGGCGGAAGGCCAAGTAGCAGAAGGTGGCTGTGAGGGCCAGGGCCAGCGTCATCAGCACGTTGTAAGCAGTTGAGGGCCCGAACAGGACGGTCACGGGTGACACGAGGAAGCTCGGCAGCACGACGGACGTGTTCCACATGAGGTTGATCCCATGCGGGAAGTTGAGGTACGTGCTCACCAAGGGGTTCAGCCCATGGCCCAGGGCGAAGGGCATCCAGGCCAGGAACCACGAGTACTCATCCGCGTCCCCGCCCGGGCCTACCTGGACGGTCGCGGGGTGCGACCAGGCCGAATGGAAGAAGGCGACGGCTGTGGCGATGCTGAAAAGGGCGACGACCGCCATCTCCCGCCGTCCCGGACGTCCGCGAACGATGTGGGGCCCCGGAGTGCGCCCTGTTGGCGCGCTGCCAGTGACCTCCGCCACCCCGCGAGGGGGAGTGCTGATGTCGTCCTGGGCGAGTTCCTGCTCAGCCACGGCGCCCGACGCTAGACGAAGCCGGAAAGCGATGCTTCATCCTTCGTGAGCCCGTGCCGATGTGAAAAGAGGGTACGTGGGCGCCACGGCCCTGCCCTCTGGCCCAGAGGCAGCTCGCGTTGGCGGTCTGCCTCCGCCTCGGGGTGCCCTGTGTTCTAGGAGGGAACATGTACCGGTTGGTGACTCGTAGCGACTTCGATGGCCTCGTCTGCGCCATGTTGCTAAAAGAAGCCAAGCTCATCGACGACATCGCCTTCGTACACCCGAAAGACGTGCAGGATGGCGCAGTCGAGATCACTGAACGTGACATCACTACCAACCTCCCCTACACGTCCAGGGCCCACCTGGTGTTCGACCACCATGCGAGCGAGCTGATCCGCAACGGTGAGGCGCACGCCAACTACGTCATCGACGCCAACGCTCCCTCTGCTGCAAGAGTCGTCTACGACTACCTCGGCGGGCCCGACCGCTTCCCTGCGATCTCCGATGACCTCATGACGGCGGTCGACCAAGCGGACTCAGCGAACTACCAGATCGGCGACATCCTCGAGCCGACCGGTTGGGCACTGCTCAACTTCCTGATGGACCCGCGCACGGGCCTGGGCCGTTTCCATCACTTCCGGGTGTCGAACTACGAACTGATGATGCAGCTGATCGATTACTGCCTCGAGAACACCGTGGACCAGGTTCTCGCACTACCGGATGTTGCCGAGCGTGTATCGCTTTATTGGGAGCAGCAGGAGCTGTTCAAGGCGCAGCTCGAGCGCTGCACCCGGGTGGAGGGTGAGGTCGCTGTGGTCGACTACCGCGAACAAGACGTCATCCATGCCGGGAACAGGTTCATGGTTTATGCGCTCTTTCCCCAGTGCACCGTGTCGGTCCATGTCATATGGGGCCGCCAGCGCCAGAACACGGTCCTAGCCGTGGGTAAGTCGATCCTCAACAGGACCAACCCTGTCGACATCGGTGCGCTCGTGCTCGGCTACGGGGGCGGAGGTCATCGCAACGCCGGTACTTGCCAGGTGCCTCACACTGAAGCCGAGCGCTGCTTGGGCGAGATCGTCGCAGCTTTGAACCCGGTGCCTGCCAGCTCGGCCAACTAGCCTAAAGCCGGCGCGCCCGTCTGGACCAGCCCCGGGCCGCTCGACCCCCGGCGTCAACGGTTATGGTGGCCCCGACGCACCGGGGCCGTTGTCCCTCGGCGTTTTGGGACCGGCGAGAGGGGCAAAGGTGGCACAAGGTACCGTCGTCGTGATCGGGTCGGTCAACACCGACTACGTCGTGTTCTTGGACCGTCGGCCGGCGCCGGGGGAAACGGTGCTCGCTAGCGGCCTGGCTGTCCACGGAGGCGGCAAGGGGGCCAACCAGGCGGTCGCCGCGGCTAAAAGCGGGGCGCCTACTGAGTTGGTCGCCTGCCTGGGCGATGACCCATCCGGAGATGCCCGGCTCGGTTCCTTGGCTGATCGGGGGGTTCGTACCGGCTACGTGCGCCGAGTGCCGGGCGTGCCGACCGGGGCGGCCTTCATAACGGTGACCCCCGATGGGGAGAACGACATAATTGTCGTCCCCGGTGCCAATGCACAGCTGCAGGTCCAAGATATCGATCGGGCGGCTCCAGCTTTGGGCCAGGCGGCTGTCATTGTGGCTCAACTCGAAGTCCCGCTGCCGTGCGTTGTTGCCGCAGTTGAGCGTGTCAAGGCGCCTACCACGGTCGTTTTGAACTGTTCGCCCGCCAACACGCTCCCGGAGGCCATCCTCGCCAGGGTCGATGTGCTCGTAGTGAACGAGCTCGAAGCGTCGGCCCTGGCTGCCACCTCAGTCGGCGATGTAGCCAGTGCTATGCGTGCTGCTGAGGTAATTGTGGCGCTCGGGCCGAGGGCAGCCGTCGTAACACTGGGGCCCGACGGTGCTGTTGTGGTGACCGGGCGCCGGCGGGACCACATCCCCGCCCGCAAGGTCGCCGCTGTGGACACCACCGGCGCAGGAGACGCTTTCATGGGGGCCCTGTCTGCTCGCCTGGCTGCTGGGCAATCTCTCATTGATGCCGTGAGCTTCGGGGTGGAGGTCGGCACAGCCACAACGCAACGGGCCGGTGCCGAAGCAGTAGTGCCCCAGTAGCTGGACCTTGGTTGGTCGCCGTGCGTGAGCCCCGATAACTGCGGTCGCCGGTTCGGCCTCATGGTGCTAATAACACGCTGAGTGGTGCCGATCAGGATTATGCCGCCGGAGCCGACGGGCACCGGTAGGAAAAAGGGCAATTAGGCCCGGACCACCCGCTTCTTTGTCCTTGACTTGTCGCGGTCGCGGTCCGATCTAGCCCACTTGAGACGGCTGCAACAGCCCTCTCGCCGACGAAGAGAGACCTGGCAAAGGAGGTGCAAGATAATGGCAATTTCTGCAAGAGAGCTCCCCGGTCACTTGGCGAACACGACCGGCAATATCGCCGGCGCGATCGCCGGTGGCCGTGAGGTCTCACACTTCGACGGGGAATGGGTGAGCGGCATAAGTTACTGGTCTGATTATGTGACAGTCATCGATATCGACTGGCCTGGGGACGACACACTGCCGCTGGCCGGCTGACCCGGCCTTTGCCCGGTGGAGCGCAAATAGAAACTGAACAGCACCGGCCGCGAGATGTCTCGCCGGCCGGTGCTCTGCGTTTAGGCGGTGCTCTGCGTTTAGGCTGGGATCAACCGTGAGGTTGCGACCGGCGCTTGGGAAGTGGAGGGCTAGTTGCTTCTGATGCTGATGTCGCCGTAAGAGGCATGGACCGCCGAACGGTCGGAGGCCAATACCGAGAAGCACACCGGGACATCACCCGCCTGGCTGCAATGCGGCTCGCCACCGGGTTCCGCTGCTCCCAGGTAGTCTCCCGTGCGCACCAGGTCGCCGAGTTCCGGCTCGCGCGCTGGGCCCTCACAGGTTTCGCGCTGGCACGTGATGGCTTCGACGATGTGGTAGTTCATCCCCCATACGGCAAGCAGGTACCCGCCTACGACGGGCAAGGTGGTGCCCAGGTGGCGGCGCTCTGACTCGCCGGCGCCGAACCCCTCGGCCACATCCGCTGCGATCGCCTTCAGCCTTTCCGGGGCGCGATCCGCGACGACTAGCTCACCGACATTGTGGAGCATCCCGGCCACGTTGGCCTCGCACCGCGCCAAGCTGGTGCGGACCAGGCTCGCCGTGACGTCCGCCACTGCCAGGCTGTGGGCATTGAAAGCCCCCAGCCAGCTGTCAGGGAGCAGCCGGCTGGGGGAGAAGGCACGGAAGACTGCGCCGGCCATGGCGAAGTCCCGCAATGTCTCTATACCCAGATATGCGACGGCCTGGCGCAGGTCGTGTATATCGGTGCGCAACCCGAAGAACGACGAGTTCACGAGCTGGAGCACCTTGGCCACCATGGCGACGTCGGAGCTCATTATGTCGGCTATCTGGCCGAGCGAGCAGTTTTCGTCAGAGAGCGCGCAGTCCAGGGCCAGGAGGTTCGACGGCAGGCTGGGCAAGGAGCCGACCTCGCTCACCAAGCGCTGGGTGGCTTCGCTGAAGATCCGCTCGTGCAGCCGCGTCGTCCGCTCCACCACCTTGACCAGGACGTCCGGGCCGCAGGTCTTGCTGAGGCACTGGTTCACCACCGGGAGCGCCCCCAGTTTGGCGCTGCGGTCGCCAGGGTTGGAAAGGGCGATCCGAGCCGTGCGGGGGTGCTGCTGCTTCGCCACGCGCAGGAAACTGGCCGTGCTCATACCGGATAGGCGTGCACTGGCGACCACGGCGTCGATGTGGCGCTCTGACATGGCGTCGAGTGCGTCCCCGGGGCGAGGGATAAAGCACGTCTCCCAGCCGTCGTGGCATCGCTCGTACGCGTCTCGCAGCGCCCTCAGGCCAGCAGCGTCATCATCGACGAACAGAACGGTAACCATCCATGGTCCTTTGCTTCGCTGGCGGGCGCCTCCCGGGCGCCAGCATCAGGTTGTACGGCTGGCACGCCCCTTAGGCGGTTGTGCGTTCCCCGTTGTTGTCTTCTCGGCAGGGGCGGCCGCGGACCAAAGTAAAAGGCGGGATTTGCCAGATTGGCGCGATCACGAGCCGCTGGGGCAGCGTGGCCCATGATGACCGAACCCGTTATCACCCGGCCGGCTCGACCCGATGACGTTACGGCCGTGCTCGGCCTGGTGCGCGAGCTCGCAGAGTACGAGCATGCCTCTGACCAGGTGCGAGCGAGCGTTGATGACCTCAGCGCCGCCTTGTTCGGGCCCTTTGGCAGCGAGGGCGCCGCTGGTGGCCCCCGGGTGTCCGCCCTTGTCGCCGAGAGCGACGGACGCGTCGTGGGCATCGCCGTGTACTTCGTGTCCTTCTCGACTTGGACGGGGCGCCACGGCATATACCTGGAGGACCTCTACGTCACGCCGGCGGAGCGCCGCCGCGGTGTTGGCCGGGCGCTGCTGGCCCGCCTGGCGGCGGAGGCGGTAGCCAACGGTTGGTCACGCCTGGAGTGGTCCGTACTTGACTGGAACACCCCGGCGATCGAGTTTTACCGTGCGTGTGGC
>DASSZK010000336.1:0-8450 GCA_035702845.1 Acidimicrobiales bacterium | reverse complement strand
GCGATGCTGTTGGTTGCCATGTGGGGAGTACCTTTCCCCGCCCTCTAGCTCAATGATTGGGCACTACTGGGTGCCTCACTAGATCTTGACACAGAGGGTCTTCCGCGAACCCGACGAACTGGTAAAAGCGCCTGGCACGGGCGTTGGCGGCCCCGGCATGGACGGTGATGCGCTCGAGGCCCATTGCCCTAGCCCGCTCCTCGGCGGCCGCCATCAATGCTCGCCCGACGCCCTTGCCGTCGAAGCCGCTTGCCGTGGCCAGCTCGCCGATATATCCGTCCATCTCCCCGGTCCAGTGTTGCTGCTGCCCAAGCGTCATGAAGCCGACGACGGCACCTCCGAGCTTTGCCACCAGCACATGGCCTTTACCCTCCGCGGCGGCACTGATCGCGTCCTCGATAAAGCGCACCAACTCGTGGGCTATCTTCTCGTGGTCCCGCCACGGCGCCACCCCGGTCGTGAGGCGCCGGGAGGTAGCGATGACCTGCTCATGGTCTTCGGGGATGTAATCCGAAACGGTTATACCGTCTGTCGCGGTGGGCACCCAACGAGTATCGCGTACACCCGGTCAGAGGTAGGCAAATGCCGACCACGCGGGCAGTCAAATTGCTGGGCAGCTTGGCAGGCGGCCCCCGAGCGGCGCACGGGTATCACGCCGCTCAGGGACCGCGCCTGGTCGCAAGGAGCTAGGTGCTCAGGGCACAGGAGGTACTGGGGCGGGGAAGTAGTTGAGCACCGGGGTAGCGCTCCAACCGGCGTTGCCCGGCCCGTAGTGGAACTGGAACGCCGGCGTACTGGGCGGGTACTGGTCCTGGACGGTGCCGCTTACGCCAATGTTGTCGGCTTTCACACCCGACACTTCGGCACTTCCGGCCGTCTCCGCCTGGAAGACGACGGTCCCCGCTCCATCGATCAGGTCGTTGCGGAACCGGAGCCCCGTAATGGCCAGCCCCTGGCCACCCCCGGAGACGAGCTCCACGGCGCTATAAGGGCTGTCAACGATGGCGTCCCGCTCAACCTGGATCCTGGTTCCGGTGATCGGGTAATCGTAGGAGTCGATCTGCAATGCGCTCATCGGGTGGCCCCAGTTGGAGTTCATGGCACCCGTCCTCACCAGGACGTTGCCGACCACGGGGATAGTGCCGCTCAAGGTGGTGAACCCGGGCGATAGGAACTGCTCGTTGGACACGGTCAACCCGCTGCCAAGGGCATTCGTGTCCTCGACCAGGTTGGCGACGATCGCATTGTCCGCACCACCGTAATCGGCGATGCCATTGGCCAAGTTGGGCTGCTCGACCGTGTTATGGACGAACACGTTGGAGCTGTCGGCGGCCGGGTACGACCATATGGCGAGGCCGTCGTCACCGGTGTTCCGCACCAAGTTGTCGGCAACGACACAACCGATAGCGTTGCCGTTCAGGTTTAGGCCGTCAGCATCGGTGCTCAGGATGACGTTGTCGCGCACCGTCACCGAGCGGTTGCCGTACTCGAGCCAGAGCCCAACGTTGGTGTCCTGGATCCAAAGGTCCTCTACCCGAGAACCGGTGCCCAAGGACCCGTTGATGGCGTTGGCCGTGCCATCGTCGTGGCGCCCAACCGTCGAGCCGAGGATGGAAAAGCCGCTGAGGTCAATGGGGCCGCTGACGGCAGCGGTGTTGTTGATCAGCTCATTACTGGCGATATCCGTGTACCAGTCACCTGCGCCTTCGATGTTGGCTTCCTGCATGGACAGTGGCGTCGTAACCAGGTAACGGCCCGGGGGCACCCACACGCTCGTGCCGCTGTGGTTCGCAGCGGCAATGGCCGAGGCAAAGGCCGCCGACGAGTCAGCCGAGCCCGTTGGGTCAGCGCCGAACATCGTCACGGGCACCGACCCCCGGGGCTGCTCGAGCGGAGGGCCGACAACGTAAAAATCCGCCAGGTTTACCGTGATCGGAAGGGCGCTTTCGCTGGCGGGCACCACCAAGCTGAGGGTTGTGCCGGGACGCAGGCCGCGCCCGAGCAGAAGCCTCGCGTCATCGAAGAAGTGGTGCACTTGGCTACCGTAAATCCACGGCGTCGAGATGTAGCTGTAAGCCGACGTCAATTGCAGGCTCTGCCCCGTTGGCTGACCGTCCAGGTATACGAGCAGAGAACCGGTTGAGCCCTGGGGCAGGGAATAGCTGACGTCGACAGCATTGGCGTGGTCTGGGACCTCGAACGTGACGGACTGCCCGGCGGCACTTAGTTGCACAGCTTGGCGACCAACGGCTTCGCTGGCCAAGCTGCCTTGGGCATAGCTTGGCCCGATGACAACGCCGGTCGTCGTCACACCCGGCCCGGGGGCCAGCTCCTCGGCCACGGGCAGGTTGGGCCCGCTGGCTCCGGCGCCGTAGCTCGCAGCGGCACCGGGCACTGGCCAAGCGCTGGAGCCGCCATCACGCGGCCCCTGCGCCCACGCGGGCCCGCTAGCGGGCAGAACGGCCAAGGCCAACCCGATTGCAGGCAAGCCGATGGCGGCTCGAGATAGGGCGGAATGTTGGCGTGGACGGGCGCCGGGATCGCCCCGGAGCCCTCTCGACGAGGGAAATGGCATGGGAGGGTCCTTTTCGTGGAGTGAAGGGTCGCAGCCGTTGTGCGACGGCTGGGCCCGGGATTGGTAGGCGTCCCGGCACGAGGGCTCCCCGGTGTGGGCTCGCCTAAGGGGTCGCCGCCGAGGTGGCACGGCGTGGCCTCCGGCCATGCGAGGCCGCCGCAGCACATGGTGACCACTTCCGTGACCGGCGTCACCCCCATGCGTCGGCATAGTAGGGGACCCGACAGACTGCCGCAAGTAGTCGACAAGTATGTGCAACTTCGCGCCTAGGCTGTAGGCGCAGGCACTCCCAGCGGCAGGGGGCCGGACTTGGCACCGGGACGGCGCCGTTCCTAGCGCATATGCCCAGCTACGTGGTCGGTTCTGGAGCTACCTGACGCCTCTCCGATGAGCGCGCCAATCCCTCTGCTCTCATAAAACGCCTGACGAACCACCCGTTCTGATCTTGCAATAATTAGTCCATAGTCGTACAGTGACTCGAAGACCGGCGCGGCGCCTCACCGCTGCGGGTCATGGCCCGCTCCGGAGAAGGGGAGGACAATAAAAAAGCAGCTCCTCCAAATGACGGTTCCCATTGAGCATGCTTGCACCCGGCTGCTCATCATCTGACGCCTGCCGGTGCGCGCCGCTTCGAGCGTCGCCACCCTTCCCGTGGAGCGGCCGCCGCTCGTCTCCCAGTGGCCACGCCGGCAGGGCCACACCCCGCCATACCACTGGCCTGCCAATGCCCACTGGCCCCCTACCGGCGAGCACGACCGGCGACCCCTCCCAGCTGGTCGTGCTCGCTCAGGCCAGCCGTTCTGCGAGGCTCGCCGCCCCCACCCGGAACGAGGTCAGTACCGCCGGTATATCAGCGCCGGCGCACGAGCCCACCCGCGCTGCGCGCACGCCCGCCGGCGCGGCGCGCCGCCTGCGCCAACAGCTCAGCGTCTGTTGGCTTACGCAGGAAAGCACACACGGACGTAAAAACCGTGCTGCCCTCCTGCACCACGACGTGAGGGGCGCGGCTCACCTGCTCGGGCAGGCGCACAGGCTCTTCGAGCATCTCAGGTGGGGGCAACGTGGTATCGAGCGGCTCCACAAGGACAAGGCCGGCGGCCTTTACGACATAGCGGTCAAACTCCTCCCAGGTGAAATAAGCCTCGTGCGGGCCGCCCACCAGCACCAGTTCGGTAGCTACACAGGCCACTCCCCCAGGCCGCAGCACGCGGCACATTTCCCTCACCGCCCCGGCCGCTTGCGCGTGACCCCCGAAGTGCTCGATAGAGCTCAGCGAGTACACAGCGTCGAACGTCCCCGTCCTGAACGGTAAGGCCAACCCGTCGGCCGGCATAGCGAGCAAGCGCTGTCGAGCGAACGCAAAGGGGGCGAAGTGTGCCGGGTCCCGCAGGAAGTCCGGGGTCGCCTCCTGAGCCTCGCCTCCTGCAAAGTCGCCGCCGTACAGGTCCGTTGCGACGGCGGCCCGGGCCCGGTTGGCCAGGTAATAAAGGACGCGTTCGTGGCCGGCGCCGACGCCCAACGCAAGCTTGTCAGGACCGAGCGCGCCCAGACGCTCCAACCCGTACACGCACTGTGTCCACTCCCAGGCCTTGCGGTGGTACCAGCCCTCGTCCTGGGGCAATGCGAGCGCCCGCCCGAACCCTCGCCATTCCGGGTCGCCCCAGTAGTCCGGCCGGCACAGCCCGTTCAACCTTGCTCGTCCAGGCGCAGGCGGCTCGGGCGCAATCGCATGAGCCAGTTCGTGGCGCCCGAGGCCGCGACTGGCCAAAGCCCTGACAACCGAGCGCTTGGCGCCCTGCACTCCGCCCCTGTTCACGCCAAGCAAGGGTACTCAGCGCCGAACGGTCCTCAGGACCATGAGCGCATCTACAGCGCCTGGAACCCGTACCCGTGAGCAAGGACCAAGTCGTCAAGGCCGACCAGTCGAGCGTAATTGAGTGGCAGAGGGCTGGCCAGGCTGGCGTTGCAAACGCTGACCCGGCTCCCTGGGCCCCGCGGGTCACCCGACTGGGCTTCTCGTGCCACGAGCTCATCGGCCAGGCGCAGGGCATCCCGCAACGCCGGGGACTTCGGCGGGCCCTGGTGCAGCTCTCGTTGGCAGGTGATGGCGTCCACCACACTGTTGCTCATGCCCCACTCGGAAAGCAGGTAGCCACCGATGACAGGCAAAGTCGTGCCTAGATGGCGCGCCTCCGCATCATCCGGGGCAACGCCCTGAGCTAGTTCCCCTGCGATCAAGGCCAGTTTCTCAGGCGCTCGCTCGGCCACGACCAGCTCGCCGATGTCGTGGAGAGTGCCGACGACATGAGCCTCCGACTTGGGGCACCCTCGAGCCAGTTGGGCGACGGTCGAGGCAACAGCCACACTGTGAGCATTGAAGGCCGGCAGCCACCCCTGGGGCAGGGACCTCGCCGGAACAAAAGCCTTGAACGCGGCACCGACCACAGCGAGTTGGCGCAGCGACTCGATCCCGAGGTAGGCAACCGCTTGTCGCAGGTCCTTGATCTCGGCCCGGAGCCCGAAGTAGGGGGAGTTCACGAGTTGCAGGACCTTCGCCACCATGGCCACGTCCGCGCTCATTACGTCGGCCACCTGACCAGGGGAACAATCATCGTCGCCTAACAGGGCGTCCACCGCGGCAAGCGTCGACGGCAGGCTTGGCAAGCTGCCGACTTGGGCCACCAGAGCGCGTGTCTCTTCAGAGAACAGCTTCTGCTGGAGAGCCGCAGTCCGCTGGACTATGCCGGCCAGGGCGGCTGCGCCGCAGTTCTTGGCCACGCACTGGTTCGCGACGGGGAGCGCACGCAACGCCCCACCCTTGTCGCCGGGGGCCGACAGAGCGATACGGGCGGTACGGGGGTAGCGCTGCTTGGTCTCGCGGAGGAAGGTCGCTGCCGGCATGTCCGTGAGCGTCGTGCTGGCAACAACAGCGTCCACAGGGCGCTCCTCCATGAGGAACAACGCCACCTCTGCCCCGGGCACGAAAGCCGCGTCCCACCCGTCGTCGCAGGCCGCGAACAGTCCACGAAGCTCCTGAAGAGCCGACACGTTGTCATCAACGAACAAAACGGAGACCATTGCGCTCCTCGCTGGGGCGGCCAGCAACGCTATTTCTTTCGGCATCTGGCAGCCGCGCCGTAGCGCTTGGTTCGCCCATTGCGACATGACGGCCGCGCCCAGGGAGCTGGCGGTGAAGGTGGGGGCCGTTCCCGACCGACGCCGCAAAGCGCCGTCCTAAGCTGGCCCCGCAACGTACATCAGCAGAGGACAACGGACAGAAAGCAGGAGGTACCCAATGAGTCTGAGGCTCGGCGACACCGCTCCCGACTTCAAAGCGGAGACCACCGAAGGGCCCATCGCATTCCACGATTGGAAGGAGGGTTCCTGGGCCGTGCTGTTCTCGCACCCGGCTGACTTCACCCCCGTGTGCACGACCGAGCTGGGCCGTGTGGCGGCCCTCAAGGACGAGTTCGACCGGCGCGGGACCAAAGTGATCGGGCTCTCCGTCGACACCGTCGAGCACCACGACGACTGGAAGGGCGACATCGCCGACGTAACCGGCCATGCGCTGAACTTCCCGTTGATCGCGGACCCTGATCGCACGGTGGCAAACCTCTACGACATGATCCACCCCAACGCCAACGCCACGGCAACGGTGCGTTCGGTGTTCATCATCGACCCGGCCAACAAGGTCCGGCTCATCCTGACCTACCCGGCCTCCACCGGCCGCAACTTCCAAGAGCTGCTCCGGGTCATTGACTCGCTCCAGCTGACCGACAAGCACAAGGTGGCCACGCCCGCCGACTGGGAGCACGGCCAGAAGGTCATTGTGGCGCCGGCCCTGAGCGACGAGGAAGCCGACAAGCTTTTCCCTGCCGGCTACGACAAGAAGAAGCCTTACCTGCGCCTGACACCCGACCCCTCGGCGTCCTAGGCGCACCCCGGAACAGCCCTAGCGACACCCCCGAGGCCCGGGGGTGTCGCTACAGCCCAGGGGCCCCTCGGGCCTCCTGTTAGACTCCACGCGGCAAGCCCGCGGGCGTAGCTCAATGGTAGAGCTCCAGCCTTCCAAGCTGGTCATGCGGGTTCGATTCCCGTCGCCCGCTCCGACCGACCGTGCATCGGTGCCGGCTCCCATTGAGGTAAGGGCGTTTGGCAACGACAGCTTTTGGTGCAAGTATTGACCAGGTGGCGTCTCACGCAACGCTCTGGTTGGAGCGCGAAGGGCGGGCTGTGGCACGGGCTCGCGCACACGTATCTGAAGCCTTGACGGCTTGCCACCTCTCCACCCTGGAGGACGACGCCCTCCTGTGCACCAGCGAGGTTGTCACCAACGTCGTCCTGCATACGAGCTCGAGACGTATGGGTCTTACCGTCATCTGTTCACGCGACAGTGCGCGAGTAGAGGTTTATGACGATAGCCAGCAGCTACCGCATGTAGGGGTCTCCAGCCGCACGGCCCAAAATGGCCGGGGCTTGCTCCTGGTGGACGCTCTCAGCGCAGACTGGGGAGCGGCGCCATCGGGTTATGGCAAGACCGTCTGGTTCGTCGTGAGCCCCAACAGGAGCCCAGTGCATGAGCGCACCGCCGACGACATCCTTGACCAGTGGGCCGATGACAGCATGTTCGCCCCGGCAACAGGTGCTCCCGTGCCAACAACGCAAGTGGTCGTTGCCAACCTGGCGACAGCGGCGTTCCTCCAAGCGAAAGATCAAGTTGAAGATCTGGCCCGCGAGCTCGTGGTTGCGGCGGTCAACCCCACCGTAGAGACCATTACCGATGGACCAGAACGGGCCGGCGCGCACCTACAACAACTGCTTTCCGATCTGGCTGGCTTGCGGTACTCGGCCCGCGCCCAGGCGGCCAGGGCTGTAGCGCAGGGCCAAGCCAACTTCGACCTCGTCCTACAGGTCGAACCGGCCCTGCGAGAAGTCCTCGAAGACTACAGGGCGACGTTGGAGTGGGCCTACCACCACTGCGATGCGGGTGCCGTACTAGCGGCCTGCCTGCCCCAGGAGCTGCGGGCGGTACATCGTGCCTACCTTGACTCGGTGATCTCTCAACTGCGCTGAGACGGCGCTTTCGCGAAGGATTAGTGTTCGCCTGGCGGCAGGAGGGCTCCGAGCGGAGGTGGGAACATGAACCCGGCTATCGGGCACAATGGTTGACCGGCTAGGGCAGGTACTCAGAGCTCTATTAGCTGTCGCCCACAGGTCGACGGCCGACGACCTACCGCACATCGTTGCTTCTGCAGTCGATGGCTTGGGGGGCAACAACACGCTTATCTACTTGTCGGACATACAGCAGCGCGTCCTCATCCCTTTCCCCGGTCCCGACGGCCCTGCTCTGGGCCAATGGCTCGACGTCCTTCCCATTGAAGCCACCTTGGCCGGGCGTAGCTATCAACGCGGGGAACCGCTCTACCAAGCGGCCGAAGTGCCTGGCGGAGGGACCCGGCTGTGGTTGCCCCTCCTAGACGGTAGCCAGCGCTTGGGCCTGCTCAGCCTCGTGCTAAGCGACACCGGCCCATTGGGCGAGGAAGTGCTGAGCACGTTCGTCACATTGGCATCGGTGGTAGCCAGCTTGATCGTGACCAAGACGCTATATTCCGACACCCTCGTGCGCCTCCGACGCGTCGAGCAGATGGGCCTGGCCGCCGAGATGCAGTGGGGACTGCTGCCGCCTCTAGAGCTCGAGACAGCACGCATCAGCGTAGCGGGGGCCTTGGAACCTGCTTACGATGTAGCCGGGGACTCGCTCGACTATGCCGTCGACAACCATGCTGCGTCCCTCGCCATCTTCGACGGGATGGGCCATGGGCTGCAAAGTGCGCAGTTGAGCGCCGTGGCCATCACAGCTTACCGGTCCGCTCGG